>CAXUIV010000504.1:0-4066 GCA_964250875.1 uncultured bacterium | reverse complement strand
AACGCGCGACATTCACCTTGGCAAGGTGACGCTCTACCACTGAGCTATACCCGCAGCTATTTCAGTGAATATTATCATCTCAAAAGTGCAATAGCTTGTCAACCCTTTAAGGTGAATAGAGCGCAGTGGGCAGTAGGCAGTGGGCGGTGGGTGGTGGACAGAGACTTGGTAGAAGTAGGGCTTTAACCCCACTTCAACGACTTATTCCTATCCCATTTCCTCTGCCTGGACTGGAGCCAATGCACTTTTGAGGGAAGTGGGCAACTGCGGAGTGTGTGCCTGATGCTCCAATTCAAGATTGGGGCGCAGTTGGCGCATGAGACTGCCCATTTCTATAGCATTCATGGCATAGTCCCACCCCTTGTTACTTTTGATGCCTGCTCGTTCCAAGGCTTGCTGCATATTGTCTGCTGCTAAAATGCCAAAAATCACTGGAACACCTGTTTGAAAACCAGCCGCTGCAATCCCTTTGGCTACCTCAGATGCCACAAGATCAAAGTGGGGTGTCTGACCTCGAATAACAGCACCTAAGCAGATGATGGCGTCATAACGATGTGAAAGTGCCAGTTGGCGAGCCACCACTGGCACTTCAAAACTCCCTGGAACCCAAACATAATCCACTTGGGTTCCTTCAGGGTTGGGATCGATACCGTGGCGTTTCAAGCAGTCTTGACACCCCTCCAATAATTTGGTTGTCACAAGGTCATTAAACCGACCAATGACCATGGCAAAGCGCAATGGCTCTGTCTGAATAAAAGTTCCCTCGAAAACAGCCATAACCGCCTTTACTTATACTTACTCGATAGGTTAGCACTCTTGAGTAAGGAGCGCGAAGGGAAAAGGCGAAGGGCGAAGGGGGAAAGGGAAAGGTAACTTCATGAATTCAAAGGCTTGTACAAATGTGGCACTTATACCTCTTCTTCCCTTCGCCTTTCGCCTTTCGCCCTTTTCCTTTTCCCCTACTTTGGTCAGTGGAGTAGGCATGCGCACCCACGCAATCAAACTACGAAGAAGCTCAAGCCACCAACCAAAAACACAAGAGCAATCCAGGCGAAAGAACCCACCCAGAGAAACTTTTTAGACTCATTCCAATTTTGAGGGGTGGCGTAGGCAACAGGGACACCAACAACCATAACAAAGGAGAGAGCAACCAGAGCAAACAAGGCGATTTGAAATGCGATGGTAAACATTTTTACTTCTTCCAAGACAGCAACAGACAAAAAGCAGAATGCAATGCCGAGTCCCGCTCGCTAGCTTTTAAGTAGGACCTAACTGTAAGCTATCAGAAATTGCACCTCCAGCACAGATGGATCTAATTTTGTGCCACACGAATGCTGATTTTGACACCTTGGGCGCGGCAGTGGGTGTTGCCCGACTGATGCCCGGAGCTAAGATTGTGCTGACTGGCGGTTGTCACCCAGTTGTGCGGAATTTTCTGGCGTTACACCGAGATGAGTATGCACTGATCGAAAGACGTGCGGTTAATCCGCAGCAGATTCGGTTGCTGGTGGTGGTGGATACGCCTCGGCGCGATCGCTTGGGTAAAGCAGCTGAGTGGTTGGATTTACCTCAGCTCGCTGGGATCACGGTCTATGACCATCATTTGGATAGCCGACTGGATATTCCAGCCACGCACACGCAAATCGAGCCAGTTGGGGCAACCACCACCCTGATTGTCGAGCAGCTGCAAATAGCCCAGATTGACCTCACCGCATCTGAGGCAACAGTCATGGCACTGGGGATTCACGCCGATACAGGTTCGCTAACATTTGACCGGGCAACCGCACGGGATGGGTTGGCGTTAGCTTGGCTGATGCAGCAGGGAGTCAGCCTACGCCTAATTTCAGAGTACCTTGAACCCGGCTTGTCTTCTCAGATGCAGGAATTATTGGCAAGATCGTTAGAAAACCTTCAGTCAGCAACTCTACAGGGACATACCGTTTCCTGGGTACTGCTGAAAACCTCTGACTATGTGCCTGGGTTGTCTAGCCTTGCTGCGCAACTGATGGAGCTAACTGAAAGTAACGCCTTGCTGTTGGCAGCAGAGTACCCGATGGGTGCAGGAGATGTGCGGTTAGATGTGATTGGTCGCTCCCAAATTTCAGGCACCAATTTGAACAATTTGTTTCAACCACTCGGTGGGGGTGGCCACTCTAAGGCAGCATCTCTAACTCTACGGGGAGTGGACTCAGCCGCTATCTTGAAACAACTGGTTAACCAACTGCAAGCCCAAATTCCTCAACCGCCGACCGCACGGGAACTGATGTCTTCCCCAGTCCGAACCATCCGACCTGAAACCACCATAGGGGAAGCGCAGCGAATTCTCTTACGGTATGGTCATTCTGGCTTATCTGTGGTCGATGCTCAAGGGCAACTGGTTGGCGTTATCTCTCGACGGGACCTTGACCTTGCCCTGCATCATGGCTTCAGCCATGCACCAGTGAAGGGCTACATGACAACTAACCTGAAAACCATTACCCCAGATACGCCCCTCTCCGAAATCCAGTCACTGATGGTGACATATGATATCGGTCGTCTTCCAGTTCTGGAATCTGAGCATTTAATTGGGATTGTCACTCGTACTGATGTCTTGAGGGAACTGCATCAGAAAAGTGCGGAGTTCGGAGTTCGGAGTTCGGAGTTTAAAGCTGAGAGGGGTACGAAGTTTAAAGCTGAGATTAGTTATTGGACTGGATTACCTCTCACGTTCCTGCGCGACGCCCTTGCTCCCCCAGTATGGGAACTGCTCTCTAGAGCGTCACAGGAAGCCGAACAAAGGGGCTGGCAACTCTACCTTGTTGGCGGAGCAGTCCGGGATTTACTATTAGCAGACCCTCAATTCACTCCGAACTCCGCACTCCGCACTCCGAACCCCGCACTCCTGACTGACCTCGACCTCGTAGTTGATGGTCACGCAGCCGATGTTGGAGCTGGGGTGGAACTGGCACGGGCACTCCAGAGAGTTTACCCAACTTCCCGATTGGAGATTCATGGTGCTTTTCAAACTGCTGCCCTATCTTGGCACAAAGACCCAGCACTAGATTCTCTCTTGATAGATATTGCGACAGCCCGGACAGAATTCTATCCCTACCCAGCTGCGAATCCCGAAGTCGAAGCCAGCTCCATTCGTCAAGATCTTTATCGACGGGATTTTACGATCAATGCCCTTGCGGTGCGGCTAATGAACCCTCGTACTCGTGGGGCGACGCATCAAGACCTTCAGAAGTTACCCCTACTAGATTTCTTTAGCGGCTTATTAGATTTACAAGCCAAACGAATTCGAGTCTTACACGCCAACAGCTTTATTGAAGATCCCACACGGATTTATCGCGCTGTGCGCTTTGCCGTGCGACTAGGTTTTGGGATTGAGCCTCAAACCGAAGGGTATATTCGTTATGCGATCGCCAGTGGAGTTTACTCTCAAAGCGAAAATAGTCGTCGAGTCAGACCCGCACTCCAGACCCGACTCAGGAGTGAACTACAATACATCCTGCAAGCTCCATATTGGGATCTCGCGTTGCGATTACTGGCGGATTTAGGAGCGCTCCAGTGTATCCATCCCACTTTAGAGCTGGACGAGCATCTGTGGCGGCAACTACGTCTTAGCGATCGCTGTCTTCGGCAGCTTGACCCTCAGCAAACCCTGACTCACTGGCTTCTGCGCCTGGAAGTTATTATTGCTCAACTAGCCCCAGAACACCGTGGTGACGTGGCCAAGAATCTTCAACTGCCGGAAGACAGTATAAACCGATTGGAGCATCTGGCTCAGATTCAAGCTGAAATGACAGTATCCTTGTCATCAAGCCAGTTGCCCAGGCGTGTCTTGCAGGTGCTACATCGGTACAAACTGCAGACGCTGATATTGATAGCTATCCGGAGTCCACGCTCTGTCCGACGTCAAGTTTGGCGCTATCTCACCCATTGGCAGCATATCCAAGCACCACTCAACGGTAACGACCTCAAGGCACTAGGCTATAAACCAGGCCCGCAATACCGGCAAATTTTAGAGGAGTTGTTGGCAGCAACGCTGGATGGCGTGATAGGCGATCGCGCCTCAGCTGAAGCG
>CAXUIV010000503.1:0-4067 GCA_964250875.1 uncultured bacterium | reverse complement strand
ACCGTCACTGAGCAACGCCTCAGAATCCAAGACTTGCTTACTGACAGCCCCAGCCTCAAAAATTATCTCTTCGAGATTCTGCCAGAAGCCTACGAGAATGGGAGAAAGCTGGCATCTGATGAAACAGGTTTGACGCTTGATGTTTTCCCAGAAACTTGTCCTTACTCGTATGAACAGCTTGTAGAGGCTGACGACTTGTTTGCAAACGAGCAGACTGAGTAGCTTTGTTTATACAAGACCTTTTACATCGCTTCTGGAAATTTTCCCTCTCTGACTTCTACGCTATAGTCCTGTACTGCCTGAGTAATCGTCTCCCGCAAATTAGCATACACCTTGGCAAATGGTGGCTGTCGCTCTGAAAGCCCTAACAAATCTGAAGTCACCAGCACCTGTCCATTACAGTGCGGTCCTGCGCCAATACCGATGGTGGGAATTGCTAACTTTTGAGTGATCTGCAATCCCAACTGGGGTGGTATATGCTCCAACACCACTGCAAATGCACCAGCTTGTTCAAGGGCGATCGCCTCTTCTAAAATCCTCTCCCCCGCCTCCGCAGTCTTTCCCTGCTGCCGCAAGCCCAATTGATGGATCGATTGAGGCGTCAGACCGACGTGACCCAACACCGGGATTCCAGCCTGCACCAAACGGGCAACGGTATCTGCCATTAGGGGATATCCTCCTTCCAGCTTCACTGCCTGCGCCCCAGTTTCCTTTAACGCCCGACCAGCGGAGTGCATTGCTTGCTGAAAACTTTCCTGATAACTCAGAAATGGTAGATCAACAACAAGTAAGGCGCGTTTCACTCCCCGACGGACTGCTTTAGCGTGGTGTAGCATCTCCTCCAGCGTTACCGGCAGCGTCGTCGCATACCCCAGCACCACTGCCAAAGTATCCCCTACTAAGATCAAGTCCACTCCAGCTTCATCCAAAACCTGAGCGATCGCATAATCCCAAGCTGTCAGCGCCACAATTGGACGCCCCTGTTGTTTCCACTGGATCAATTGCTGGGTTGTGACTGCCATATGGAATGTTATTCGTCTGGATTACCGCGACTGAAAGCCGTATGCGTTCCTACACGTCCAGAAGTTGGAGCCAACCAGCCCAGCCCTTCACTCGTGCCAATCCATAGTTTATTGCCAGTATCAGGAGCAAGTGTTAGTACCCTTTTTGAGGGCAGCCCCCTAACCTGATCTAGCACTGCTCCAGTATATGGGTTCAGGCGCAGTAGACCATTGTCAGTGCCAACCCAGACACTATTATCTTTAGCAAAGTTTATTGCTGTGACGTTATGACCCCGCAACGGCGTGACAGACCGCAGCACTGCATTGGTTTTAGGGTCAATAACTAACAGGCTGTTGGGTGTGCCAACCCAAAGTAGCCCCTCACGACTCAGAGCGAGAGTCTGCACAGTACTTCCAGGTAAACCCGTAATTCTATTTAGGACGCGAGCGCTGGTTGTATCAATATGTACTAAACCGTCTAGCGTTCCTACCCATAGCTGGCCATCTGCATCTAGACAAAGAGCGTTGGCACTGACGCCTGGTAGTTTTTGTACCGTCGTCATTAACAAACCTTGATCAGGACTGATCAGCGATAAACCGCGATCGCTCCCCACCCAAAGGTAGCCCCGCTTGTCAATCAGCAATGACAACACCCGATTTGAGGGTAACGAGAAATTTTGAGCTGTAATCTCGTTGCTGTGGGAGTCTACTCGCTGTAGTCCTCCGTATGTGCCTACCCACAGTCGTCCCACCCGGTCTTCGGCTAAAGCTCCAACGATCACATTTGGCAAACTGATCCGCGCCAGAATATTGCCTGTGTTGGGGTCAATGTGTGCCAGTCCCTGCCAGGAGGCTACCCATAGGTTTCCAGCGTAGTCCGGTTGTAAAGCCGTAATTCGGTAGTCGGTTACTGGCGTTTCGCGTTGTTGGCGCTCGTTGGGTAACGGGCTGGTTCTGGGCGGAGGCGGGACGGCTGGATAGATGGGAGTTGACTTGGAGCGATCAATGGCAGTGGATTGAGCAAGAACACGACTGTTATCTATCTTGCCAACCAATCCATCACCTTGCCAATAACTCCCCATTAACCAGGGTAAGCTCAGCCCTACTAGACTAGAACCGATGACTAAAAGGGTACGCAGGGGAGAAAATGCCATGGCAATTCTGGTCAGTGAGACACATTAGTGAGACGCAACATGAGTGCATCTACTTATGAATTAATTTACAGGATTTTAACTACATTGCTATTGAATTTTCTCTTCAACGAACCGCAGAGGCGCAGAGATCGCAGAGTGGCTTAAACTCCTGCACGGATTGCTATGTTCAGTCAATAGCTGCTATCCTACCTTCTCCTGTTGCCTTAACTCTGCTAGTTCTTCTTCTAATGTCTCTTCCAACGCGCTCATAACTGCGTGCGGATCGGCAGCTTGCTTCATTGCCTCAGCCTCAGGATCGTGCCGGTTTCTCACATTAGGCAGGTCGTTGCGCAGTTCCTCAAGCAGGTCAATCAATTTAGCGATTTTTTGCTCAGACAGTAAATTTAGCTGTAGGCTTAGCTGCGCTCGTTGCTCCGCCAGTTTCTCTTGCCGATTCTGCTTAATCAGGACGCCTGTTGTTGTCAGCAAGGAACCGAGAGTTAGCGAGAACGCCAGAGAGTTAAATGGAGGCGGGTCAAATCGCGGTAAGCCTAAGCGCCGAGGCAAGATGTTAGGAACCATCCACAGAGTAACCACGAGCAAGATACTGTAGAGAAACGCTGGACGACCGAAGAAACCCGTCACGCCCTCCACAAGTCTCTGATGCCCTGAAACGTTTCGTTCTAAATTTGCATGTAGAGCTACGATAGCGTCAATATTCTGACCAATATGGTCCGGCAGTGGAGCAGTCGGGACAATTGTCTTGACTGAGCGGCTTACTGCACGAGATTCGGACGATTGGTCGCAGTCCGGTATTTTGCTGGTTGTCACTGGCGGTTTTCTCTCAGTCGTTGATAACGGTTACAAGCTATCAGTTGCTACTAAGCACCACCCTCTGCCATCTGGGATATCTTGAAAAGGCGAAGGGGGAAAGGCGAAAGGCGAAGGGGGAAAGGAAAGAGTAAGAGTGTCACAAAATTTCAAGCCCCTGGATCTATTCACGCCCTTTGCCCTTCGCCCTTTACCTTTTCCCTTTCCCATGTCGCCAATCTAGAATAAAAAAGGTTGCACCTGTAAAGAAATGTAAGGTTTCTCATGGCAGATCAGTTAGTTCGCGCCACGGCAGCAGAGGGTGGAATCCGCGCCGTGGGTGTCATTACCACCCGCTTGACAGAAGAGGCTAGAGGGCGACACAAACTTTCCTATGTAGCAACAGCAGCACTAGGACGGACGATGTCAGCTGGACTGTTGCTAGCTTCCAACATGAAACGCGCCGAGTCGCGCATCAACATTCGAGTCAAGGGTAATGGTCCATTGGGTGGGATTTTAGCGGATGCTGGGTTAGATGGAACAGTGCGCGGTTATGTAGATAACCCAGATGTAGAGCTGCCGCCGAATGCCAAGGGTAAGCTAGACGTCGGTGGGGCGGTTGGACGGGAAGGATACCTCTACGTAGTGCGAGATGTGGGATACGGATACCCTTACGCCAGCACTGTTGAATTGGTTTCGGGTGAAATTGGGGATGACGTGACTCATTACTTGGTGACTTCTGAACAGACACCCTCAGCTTTAGTTTTGGGTGTTTTTGTGGGAGCAGGGGGCGTTACAGCATCTGGGGGGCTACTGATCCAAGTTTTGCCCAAAGCTGCGAGGGATGAAGCACTCGTTCAAACACTGGAGTCACGAGTGGCAGGGCTGTCCGGGTTTACACCGTTATTGCAGGCTGGTAAGACACTACCAGATATCTTTGAACAGCTACTAGGAGACATGGGACTAGTAACCTTACCAGAAACCCAGTTGCTACGTTTTCACTGTGGCTGCTCCTTCAGTCGGGTGTTGGGTGCTTTAAAAATGCTGGGAGAAGCTGAGTTGCAGGACATGATTGAAAAAGATGATGGAGCTGAGGCTACATGCCACTTTTGTGGAAAAGTTT
>CAXUIV010000502.1:0-4069 GCA_964250875.1 uncultured bacterium | reverse complement strand
GCGTTGGATTGCTTAGCATCTGTTAAGTAAACCAGCCCAGCATCCGCGTTGCCGGTGGCAACGTAGGTCAACACCTGCCGAACATTGTTACCGTAAACGAGTTTGGGTTTGACGGCATTGAGAATTTTCAAATTTCCCAGAACTTCTTGAGCGTACTGTCCAGCAGGAACACTCTTCGGTTCTCCAATCGCAATTCGCCGCACTTGAGAACTGGTCAATCCGGTAAAGCTGTATAGGATGGCACCATTTTTGGGTGTAATCAAGACTAGACGGTTAGTTAGCAGGTTTTTTCGAGTACCCGCAACCAGAAGATTTTTTTGCTGCAAAGCATTCATTTGTTTGGCAGCAGCAGAGAAGAACACGTCAACGGGCGCACCCTGTTCAATTTGTTGCTGTAAAGCACCAGAAGCGCCGAAGTTGTAGCTAATGTTGACGTTTGGCTTGCTGCGCTGGTAGAGGGACTTAATCTCTTGCAGAGCATTGCTCAAACTGATGGCAGCAGATACTGTCAAGGGTGTCTGTGCCCTGGCTGGGGATTGAGTAAGACCACTGACTGTTAATACCAGTGCTGCTGTAAGTGCAGCAACAAGAAGGCGTCTTCTTTTCATCGTAGACCCGAATGATTGTTGTTAAAGGGAGCTAGCGGTTGTCTGGCTCCCATCAATTGCTAAGATCGTACCAATCAAACGACTCAGATTACCAACTTAGTTGGTAGAGCTTCATGCCGAGAAAACAGCAAGGATGGGTCACCTTTCAATCCTCTGAGGAGGAACGGCAAATTCTAGAGCAGCACTGCCAGCAGTCCCACCGCACCAAGACTGAGGTACTGAGGGAACTTGTGCGGAATCTCAATCAGTCGCCCAGTGTCGTTGAGTCCTCAACCCAGCGAAGAACGCAGGACGACACTGGTGCTACTAAGATAGAACTTCTAGGTCAAAAATCAGAGGTTACGATGAAACTGAGTGCCAGGAATGTCTTCAAGGGAACGGTTAAAAAAGTTGTGAACGGAGCAGTCAATACTGAGGTCACTTTGGAAATCGCGCCGGGAGTCGAGATGATTTCAATTATTACGAGCGCATCAGCCGAGGATCTAGGTCTGGCTGAGGGAAAAGAAGCCTACGCAGTGATCAAATCTAGCAACGTGATGATTGCGATAGATTAAGCTGGAATTGAATTGGACAACATCTAGCAGAGCGATCGCTGTCACTGTCAGGAAAAGACTAGAGTATGCTTCATTGGAAGCCATGACGGCAAGCTACCCAGCCGTCGCTGCGAACTGAGTTAGCACCCCAGGTGACGACGGAGCAGTTGCTGAATTTGGAGCATGTGATAGGGGCAGAAGTGACAGAATTAGAGAAACTACTGGAGGGGTAGGCAATGGTTGCAACTGTAGAAAGCTTGACGCTGGAGGAGTTTTTAGCGCGTCCAGAAACGAAACCAGCTTCGGAGTTTGTTGATGGAAGAGCGAGTCAAAAGCCGATGCCGCAGGGAGAACACAGTACGCTCCAGAGTGAATTTTGCGATCGCATTAATCAGGTGGCGAAACCCCAAAAACTTGCCTATGCGTTTCCAGAATTGCGCTGTACCTTTGGAGGAGCGTCGATCGTACCCGATGTGGCAGTGTTTCGCTGGGACAGAATTCCCCGGCAGGCTTCGGGACGAGTTGCGAATCGATTTGAAACCCATCCAGACTGGGCGATCGAAATCCTGTCCCCACAAAGTCAAACAAAGGTGTTGGGCAACCTGCTCCACTGCTCCCAACATGGTACAGAATTGGGCTGGTTGATCGAGCCAGAGGAAGACACTATCTTGATCGTGCTGCCGGAACAACGAGTGCAGTTGTTAAAAGGCTCTCAGGCGTTACCTATTCTCGCTGAGCTAACGCTGGAGCTGACAGTTGAACAAGTTTTTAGCTGGTTGACCTTGTGACGCAATTCACTTTAATCTCTAAAGAGGAGACAGCACCTGAACTAGATGTGGAGAAAAATATCCTTGTTCAAATGCAACCGCTCTCCCGACAGCGAGCAAAGATTAACATCAAGCATCTTGGTCGAGCCAAACTGAGGATGGTATACGATGATTTACTGCCGCTGGAGTAATACTTAAGTGATACTTGAAAACTATCCCTGGTATGCAATTGCGGAAGGTCCAGCCCTTTTTCCAAGGCGATTGTTTCGACCGCTGTCCTGTACTTGTACCATCTGTAGAGATTCCAGAAGTATCTGAGGGAGACGTGATTGTAAACGATTCCGTGAAGGCAATCAATGGTAATAGAGAGCTGCTGAGAGCCGTAGACAAAATCTGGAGCCGACTATCCTTAAGCGAGTGTTAAAGAACATCACTAAGTAGGCCGAGTGAGCTAAAAGGGTAAAAGCAGGGTTATGGAAATCATGCCGGTCTACCTTAGGAGGAGTACGAGCTATGGAAGACGATCAGGAGCAAAATCAAGTTCAGGTTGAGGGAGCGCATGCAGCGGCGAATGCTTCTGATAACGTTCAGCCGCACCACTACGACCCAGCAAAGCAGGACATTAAGACAGAAGAAGAGTTGCAGGCAGAAGCCACCAAGCTACCGATTGATGACACGGCTCAATCCCACGGGCTAGATCCAGTGCGTGCTGAACCACCTGAAGAATTCACAGGCATCAAGTTCTCAAACGCCAAAGACTACGCTGGCGGCATCCCGGCGGTGGTATCAGTAGCGCAGCACACTTTAAAGGAGATGGGTCCAGTCCGCAGTACGAAGACGCTGCTGCACCTCAACCAGAAGGGTGGCATCGACTGTATGAGCTGCGCGTGGGCAGACCCCGATGATGAGCGCAATCTGATCGAGTTCTGCGAAAACGGAGCGAAAGCCGTCGCCGAAGAAGCAACCACCCGGCGCGTTACGCCAGAATTTTTCCAAAAATGGAGCATCGCTGAACTTTCCCACAAATCAGATTATTGGCTGGGCAAGCAAGGGCGCATCACACATCCGATGGTACTGCGCAGCGGCAGTACGCACTACGAACCCATTGGTTGGGATGAAGCGTTCGCGTTGGCTGCCACCGAGTTAAATAAACTGAGTTCACCGGACGAAGCGCTTTTCTATACGTCAGGTCGCGCTAGCAACGAAGCTGCCTTCCTCTACCAGCTTTTCGTGCGTCAATTTGGCACAAATAATCTACCAGACTGTTCCAACATGTGCCATGAGTCAAGCGGGTCGGCGTTGACTGAAACCATTGGTGTCGGCAAAGGCACAGTGAAGCTGAGTGATTTTGAACTGGCCGAAGCAATCTTTATCATCGGTCAAAATCCGGGGACGAATCATCCACGCATGATGACTTCGCTGCAAGCAGCAAAAAGAAAAGGTTGCAAGATCGTTTCGATTAACCCGCTGCGAGAACCAGGGTTGATTCGCTTCAAGCATCCGCAAGAAGTCTCTGGGACAATCGGCAGCGGCACGAAACTCAGCGACCTGTTTCTGCCAGTGCGGATTAGGGGCGATATTGCGCTGTTGAAGGGCATTATGAAGGAGATGCTGGAGGAAGAGGAGCGGCATCCCGGTCAGGTGCTAGATCACAGCTTTATTGATAACCATACAGCAGGCTTTGCGGAATTTGCAGCGGATCTCAAGGCTGAGAGTTGGGACGAAATTGTCGAAGGTAGCGGCATCGCCCGCGACCAGATTCGGCAAGCGGCTGAAATTATGATGAACTCCCAGCACACAATTACCTGCTGGTCAATGGGTGTGACGCAGAATAAAAACGCGGTCAGCGCGATTGAAGAGATCGTTAACATGCACCTGATGCGCGGTCAGATCGGCAAGCCTGGTGCTGGAGTCATGCCTGTACGCGGACACAGTAATGTTCAAGGCGATCGCACCGTGGGCATTTGGGAGCGTCCGCGCAAAGACTTTCTTGACGCTCTCGGTAAAGAATTTAACTTCGAGCCACCGCGAAATCACGGTCATGACGTGGTAGAAGCAATCAAGGCGATGCATGTTGGCAAAGCTAAAGTGTTCATCGCCTTGGGCGGCAACTTTCTTTCGGCAACTCCAGATACAAATTACACAGCCACAGCCCTACAGC
>CAXUIV010000501.1:2000-4075 GCA_964250875.1 uncultured bacterium | reverse complement strand
CAGGAAGCGCTTGAACAGCTACAGCAGTCCTCAGTGCAGCTGATAGTTTGCGATGTTGAGATGCCTAACATGAATGGCTTTGAGTTTCTTAGCCACCGACGTCGATATCCTGAACTGGCAAAAATTCCTGTTGTGATGCTCACGTCCCGCAGTAACGACAAGCATCAACGGCTGGCAGTGCAGTTGGGTGCTACCGCCTACTTCACGAAGCCCTTTGTCGAACAAGGATTTTTAGAGGCGATCAAAGCTATCATGAGTCAGAATTCCCTTGAAAGCGTTCCTGCTTTGTAGATGACAAACTGCTGTTAAAGAGTCAGTATTCTGTCAGGCTTGTATCTGTCTACCTAGCTCGTCTATTTTGGACATAATTCTCTGGCATATTATTCTGAATCGCCACTGTAAGCAACTTTATATTGGGGGATGACTACTTCCCTTTTGTGTTTTATAGTTAGGTAGCCAGGAAGGTATAAATCTGTGAATCTAAAACACACTTCAGTCTGTACCGGCGTAATTGCTGGCAGCATCTTACTCTTCTCTCATGCGCCTGCGCATGCAGCTTCTTTTACAGCTCAAAATGCGGTTGATGCTGGTTGCGTTACCCAGACTACCTGTAATGTGGACGGCTTCACCTTGACAGCCCAGAAGGATGGTGTCGCGGATCCTCAAATCACCCAAAAGACAGTGGGTGGTGTTTTAGGCTTAGGAGTTGCTGCGGATGCAAGTCCCGCAGGAGTTCAAAAAGATCAGTCACAGGGTGAGATCGACATTGATGAGACGCTGTCCGTCGCCTTTGCCTCTGTCCAAAAACTCACCTCCCTGGATCTAAGCTTTTTGTACAGACCAGGTGTGTACGACGACCAGGTTTATGAGATGGCTACAGCAACCCCGCTAGGGTCTACCCTCAAGGGACTGTTGACCATAACGGGTGAAAAGACAGCGACATGGACATTTGATGGCGTCACGTCTGATGCTGTGAACTTGTCTCCTTCTAGCGAAGGATCTGGCGGCTCTTACAGAATTCTTAACCCTTTTGGAGATTTGACAACCACAGGTTTGAACCTAACGCCTCAACTCAATACAGTACCAGGTGGAAGTAAGATCCCAGGAGGCTATGCCAACTCTGACTTTGCGCTCTCCAGAGTAGAAACCGCATCGGTAGCAGCTATTCCCGAATCTAGTACTGTGGCAGTTCTTCTTGGCTTTGGCGCAATTGTGCCGTTGGCTCTACGTCGCCGTCGTCGGGTGAACATTTCTTGATGCCTTATCTGAACTAGCTCAACTTCCAAATAAGGAACACTCAAAGCTTCGATCATGCCCCTGATTGAGGCTTTCTCATTTGAGGAATATCAGATGCAATACCGTTCGGAAAAGTTGCTTGTGGAAACTCAAAGGATGTAGAGACGTTGCATGCAACGTCTCTACATCAACGTCTATACATAATTATCTAAACTGCACTGCGATTAAATGTCGCTTGGCTTAAATCTTAGATCTAAGCCTAGAGATAGGGCATTTCTTCCGACAAACGAGTTTAGGCTAAGATTGCATACCTCACGACGCTTGAGGAAATGATACCTAAAGGAGAACTGCATGACAGAGAAAGTCGGACGATCAACAGACCAAAAGCCAGATGAGTGGCAGCAAGACCTGAATCCTAACTTGATGGCTGGTCAGAACGTTGGCATTGAGGGTCCACACCCAGAGAAAGACGCCCCAAGTGCCTACGAGATCAAAGAACTTCAGAGTCAGCTGGAAGGCTATACAAGCGATGAACTGAAGCAAATCCCCGTGCTGCCGTGCGGTAGCCGCCTAGAACAGGGCGCTACGTATGTTGACTTGAGGGATGCGGAACGCAAACAGTTTACGGCGATGGGAGGTATGGAAGCCGGACCCAGCAACTGGTACGTCCCTAAAACTGAGGTGGGCTATGAACTCTGGAACCGATTGACCAAGGTACAAAACCCTGAACGGCTAGGAGAAGCTAGCGAGTCCTAGATTGTGCCTCCAACTGTTCTCTCAGCACTTTTACAATGAGGTTCATCTATGTTTCTACCACCCGGCTTTGAAGAGCGCTCGAT
>CAXUIV010000501.1:0-1900 GCA_964250875.1 uncultured bacterium | reverse complement strand
ATGGAGCAGACTTGCAGTGGTCCTACCAGGGTAATTGCCTCGTCTTTGACCGCAGCGTTTACAATTCGAGCGGCGATCGCTCGTCCCGAATTATTCAAGTCTTTGATTCTGACTACAGCAGCAGGACTCTCTGAATTTGGAGGAGACTATAGTCGTAGCTTCTTTACTCAAGTCGTCAAAACGCCGATTTTGGATCGGCTCCTCTACAGTACAGGGATTGCTACGAGCTTCGGCATCCGCAACTTCTTGGAACAGCGTCAATTTGCCCGCCCAGAACGGGTGTACCCCGAAATTGTAGAGGCATATCTGCAATCAGCTCAACAGCCCAATGCCGAGTATGCTGCCCTCGCTTTTGTGCGGGGGGATTTGTGTTTTGATTTGTCCCAATACATCACTCAACTCACTGTCCCAACTGCTATGATTTGGGGACGGCAGGCTGAATTCACTGGGCCAGAGGTGGGTCGCCGTCTTGTCAGTATGAATACTCAGGCAATTCGCTTCTTTCAACAGCTTGATGACGTCGGGCTAACTCCTCAATTGGAAATCCCCGCTGTCACCATTGGACTCATCCGGAAATTTTTACCTTTACTAGAGCAATCCTAATACGTATAACCTGTAGAGACGTTACATCTAACGTCTCTACAGTGATAGCCATAACTAGAAGAGAACTGCTATACCGTAAATTTACAGCTGAGACGAATTACGAACTCTGCTCCAATACCTGTCAACTCGTTGCTCCCACTGCTGCCAGTAGTCCATCATTGCCTCTGGCTCAAACCAAAAAACTTCGGCAGGCAGATCTGGAATCGCGACAACGAGCAGAGCGCTATTGATTCGGATGCCGTAGTCACGGTAATAATGGTTGACTGCTCCCATGTATGCTGTCAACTGTAACGGGTGGTCATACAGATGCTCTACTGAACCTTTTGGCTTATCTGCTGTCTTCCACTCGCAGACGCAGGGAGTACCCTTGTAGCTAGCTACGCAATCAACCTTCCCAGCGTAGCTTAAGCCATAGTGGAAGATAGGACCTTCAATCAGCCTAACCTCCCGAATGTTCTGTAGGACAGGCTCGATACTATTCCAGTAAGGAATGACAACATCGGGACAAGGAGTCTCCTCACCCTGCAAGTAGCGCTGAATCTGCTTATGGGTTCGCGTACCGCGATTGGTGGCGGCTTTGGAGATTTGATTAGCCGACTCGACGCCAACACGCTGCCGCCAGTTAAATAGCCGATCTCGATCTTCCTGCGGTTTGGTAGCGTTGAGGATAGTCGTAACGCTAGGGAGGCGATCGCCCTCATCATCAACGTAGTATTGTTTACCATTGTCCCGCATCGATTTGGCGCGAAGGCGGGGTAATAGCTGGGTATCGTGGTTCATGGGAGTCATCTAGTCTCTACTATCCAACTCAGCTAGGATTTTTTCCGCTTGACGACAGAGTTCAGTGTGGCGGTGGCCGTTACTAGCCAGCAATCCACCCCACTGACTCACATCTCCTCTGTTGTATTTCAAGGGGGTGCCGTCGAAATGAGTGAATTTTCCTCCAGCCTCCGTCAGAATCAGTTCTGGAGCAGCTAAGTCCCAGTCCTTGGGTGCAGACTTGCCGGAAAGGGAGATGTAAACATCTGCTCGTTGTTCAACAATGGTAGCGATTTTACAGCCGACACTGCCGACGCTGTGCTGCTGGCGAAAAGGCAGCTGTCGCAACAGCGCTTGAAGACGCTCGCCTCGGTGAGTACGGCTAACTATTAGGGTTAAATCTTCAACGACGTTACGCGATGATACCTGTACAGGCATTACCGTACCATCACGGGTTTCCATGAATGCACCGCGGTTAAAAACAGCATAGTACAGCTTCTGCGCTTCAGGCCATGCCACCACTGCCAGCACCGGGCGA
>CAXUIV010000500.1:0-4104 GCA_964250875.1 uncultured bacterium | reverse complement strand
AACCCATAAGCAAAGGCGGCTTAGAGTTAAGTCGCTACACAGCGTCGGCGGTCCTTCTTGGGTTAATTGTGTTGTGCATCTTTATCTTTCCGCAGAAAGCGGCAAAACAAGGACATTGAGCGCTGAACAGTGCAATCAAAGGCGGTGACTAATCGGCGTTGAGACAAGATCTGTGTAGCAACCTACAAGCTGGTCTGGGAACGACTGCTATTTGTAGGTTTTAGCGATTTTAAGTAATATTGACAGCCATGCGGCATTTTCGAGATATGCTACTACAAAAGCCGATGTCTTGATTAACTTTGTTGGCAATTTTTACTGCATTGAGGCATGCTTTCTGTGACGGTAGAACGGACGGAACTCATGTAGACAGATAACTGTAGCCCTTAGAAGGAATATCCAACCAAACAGTAGATTCAATTCTGTTTGCTAAGAGAGAAGCAATTATGAGGTGTCTAAACTGAGTGGCTAGAGTTGTAGCCAGTCTCATATGTGCCTCCTCTATTTCTGTAACAACCTTTTCTCCACTCTCTCGATTGTGTTCGGTACTAATGTCTGGTCACTGCGACCTGGAAGGTATATTTTATTTGGACTAAATTCAGTAATGCCCGAACACTACAAAGTGAGGTGTCAGTCTTGCGGGATGAGGTTTGATGACAATGGTTCTATCTTAGAATGTCCCGCCGAGCATAAAGAGAAAGCTCTTCTGATTGCGGAATACTCTGCTAGAAGATTTGAATCTGACAACTCTTGTGAGGGAATATTCCGATATCACAATTGGCTACCTATTCGTCATCGTCTCAGCAGCGCTGGGAGAACAGTAACCTACCAAAGTCAAAAACTATGTCAGCTTCTTGGTTTGCCCAACCTCTGGATCAGTTTTAACGGTTACTGGTTAGAGAGAGGAGCTATGCTTGAGACTGCTACCTTTAAAGAACTCGAAGCATACGCAGTACTGTCACGCTTACCGAAGCAGGACAGTAAGTATCTGGTCGTGGCCTCAGCAGGCAATACGGCAGCAGCCTTTTCCTATGTCTGTTCCCAAAACAAAATTCCGTGTCTGCTGATCGTACCAGCGACTGGAATCCACAAGCTGAAGTTTAGAGAGCCGCCGGATCCTTGTGTGAGGATTGTATCTATGGTCGGGGGTGACTATGATGATGCCATCAAGTTAGCAAATGATGTTTCCCGTTTGGAGTGTTTTTTTCTCGAAGGTGGCGTCAAGAACATTGGACGACGTGACGGCATTGGGACAACGCTGCTTGATGCCGTCGAGACGATGGGCCGACTTCCCGACTACTACTTCCAGGCGATCGGCAGTGGGGCTGGAGCGATCGCCGTTCACGAGTCAGCAAGGCGGCTCGTTTCTGACGGTAGATTTGGCCAGAAACTGCCCCGCCTGATGCTGAGTCAGAATTTTCCCTTTGTTCCTGTGTATCACGCTTGGAAGTCACAGCAGCGACAGATTGAGTGCAACCTAGATAGCAAGCAGCAGGTAAAGGAGATAGTGGCCGACGTGCTATCAAACCAGCGACCACCCTATGATATTAAAGGTGGGATCTTTGATGTTCTAAAGGAGAGTCAGGGCGATATGCTCTTCGCCAATAATCGAGAAACACTACAGGCAGTCAAGCAATTTCAGGAATCTGAGGGAGTGGAGATCGACCCAGCAGCAGGAGTCGCTCTTGCTAGTTTGATTGAGGTTGCCAAGCACAACCTAGTTGACTGTAATGCGTTTATCCTACTGAACATCACTGGTGGTCGATGTTACAAGTGCAGCTTTAAGAACTTACTGCCAGTAGAGCCAACTCTTCAGCTTGCCGAACACGAGTTCTTCATAGAGAAAACACTGGATAAGCTGGTTGGGCTATTCTAAACAGGTCTACAGAAATACAGAGACGGGATGCCAGCACAACCGATTGATGTCTTAAACTCCCTCGGCTACTTGGGTATTTTCTTGCTAATCTTTTTATTCCCCGTTCCTCAAGAGATAGTTTTGCCTTTAGCAGGGTTTATGGCAGCACAGGGCAAGCTTAACCTTGTATATGTAGTGATGGCAGGGGTAGCGGGAAGTATCGTAGGAGCCCTGCCTTGGTACTATGCGGGCAGGTACATTGGTGAGGAGCGCCTGAAGGCATGGACTGAACGGCATGGCAGATGGATTAAGTTATCAACTGCCGATGTGCAGAAGGCAAAGAACTGGTTCGACAAGTATGGGAGTAAGGCCGTACTCTTTAGTCAACTTATCCCAGGATTCCGCACTCTCATTGCTTTGCCAGCAGGCATCAGCAAAATGAATTCTGTTTTGTTCCTGCTCTATCTAACGATAAGCGCGATCGCAGGGCAGGGAATGCTAGCCTCTGCTGGATACTCACTAGGAAATCACTACAGGCTTGTAAACCAGTACATAGGTTCTCTCTCCCACGTTGTGACATCTTTTCTGGTTGTAGCAGCTATCATCTGGTTCGTAAGACGTAAAAAATGAACTGGCGGTTCAGACAGCGGAGTTGGTATCATTCCTGTTTTCCTGTAGATCTCTCCCAACCTTCAGAAGGTTCTCAAAAAATTGGTCGATGTCTATCCGATTGATCTCAAAGTTCACCACGATTAGTCTAATTGTCATTTTGCCATTTAAGTACGAATAGTTGACTAAACTTTTACCACTTTTGGCCAGTCTGTCACGTAGCTCTAGATTAAATTGATTGATGTCAGATTGATTAGGGGGAATATATCTAAAACAGATATTGAGAAACTGCGTCGGCACCACCAACTCCAGCTCTGGGTAATTCTTGACTTTTTGAGTAGCATACTCAGCCATTTCAAAGAGCCAGTTTACTTTTTCCTCATAACCTCGTTTACCGTGATATTGCCAGGAGAGCCACAATTTCAGTGAGTCAACTTCTCTGCCACACTGTAATGATATCAAACCGAGATCGTAGGCTGAATTCTCTTGATCATGAAACAAATAGTCCGCATCGCCGCTCGAGCAGGCTTGATAAAGGGTTCCTTTGCATTTGATGAGCAGAGCAGAGCAAATCAGTGGCAAACCCATTGTTTTATGGAAGTCCCAAGAAAATGAGTCAGCAAGTTCACTTCCTGCTAATAAATGTTTATATTTATTACTCAATAGCACAGCTCCACCCCAAGAACCATCTATATGGAGCCAAAGATTGTGTTTTCGTACACTTTCATAAATATCTATAATTGGGTCAAATGCCCCGATTACAGTTGTTCCAGCAGTAGCACCAACAAAAAAAGGTTTCTTACCCGACTTCAAACTCTCCTCAATTGCAGTATCAAGCTTCTGAGGTATCATCCTTCCATAAGAATCTGTCTCGACTTTGATAACATTATCTTGTCCTATACCAAGTAAATTAGCAGCTTTAAGAAAAGAATAGTGAGCTTGGTCAGAGATAAATACTGCTAGATTGTTCGACTGAATCCCTTGGTTCTTAATCTTCGGGAAAGCTTTGTCTCTCGCGCAAAGCATGGCGATTAAGTTGGCGTTGCTTCCCCCTGTAACAAAGATCCCCTCACCATCATTAAAACCTATTAGTGAATTTATTTCTTGGATCAGTTCTTGTTCTATTAGTGTTGCCACTGGGGCAAGTTCATAAGTGGCCATTGAAGTATTCGTCAAACTGGTAAATACATCGCCCAAGAAACCAGGTAGACTGAAGCCAGAGAACAGTTGATTAAAGAATTGCTTGTTCCCAGTTCTGACGCTGTAAGTGAGATAGGTTTCGAGCAATGACAAGAATTCATCGACTGATACACCCTCTTCAGGGATAGACAGATCGAGCTTAGCTCTCAGCAACTCAGGATTATGATAGTTAACAACCGGAGTTTCTACAGAACTTTCCTCCAGGTACTGGATGACTAACTGTAGAGCTTTTGCTAGTATTTCATTGCGGTCTGACATGAACTAAATCCTTGCTTTAACTTCGTTCCGTAGCCTCCTCGTTCTTAGTCAACGACTGAGTTCAGCAAGCTCCTCTTAAAGCTGAAACTCCTGCAGTACTATTAAGCCAACTAGAAAATTCCGGTCTTCACTGATGTGAGGGGCTTTAAGCTGAGAATCGGGAATTCCTTTTTGCAACTGGCGCT
>CAXUIV010000499.1:0-4106 GCA_964250875.1 uncultured bacterium | reverse complement strand
GAGGTAGAGAATTCGAAACTGAGTATTGATGCCGAAGAATAGATGAAATTATTATAAATTATTATGATAATTCTGCTTTTGCTTTAAGTTGTATGGAAACAAAAATAGTCATCTCATAAAATAAACGTATACGCAAAATTATATACAGAGTTACTGAATAGTCGTATGGGCAACCACTCGTCGATGCTAGGGAAGTTACTGGGAGAGCGTTATCAAATTGTCCAATTTTTAAGTGCCGGAGATTTTGGACAAAGTTACATCGCTGAAGATATGCATCAACGAGGCAACCCTAAGAGTGTTGTTAAGCATATCAAGAAGGGTGCGAGTCCAGATCCCAACTGGCTGCGAGTGACCAGGCGTCGATTCAAGAGTGAAACGGAAGCATTGAGACAGTTGGGTGGTTATGGACAAATTCCCCAATTATTGGCAAGTTTTGAAGAAGACCAAGAGTTCTACTTGGTGCAAGAGTTCATTCAGGGACATGCGCTCACTGCGGAACTACCGATTAGCGAACGCTGGGGCAAACCCTGGACCGAAAGTGAAGTTATTCAACTGCTGCAACAGGTTCTATTCATTCTAGAATTTGTTCACAGTCAAGGCTTTATTCATTGCGACCTCAAGCCGGACAACTTAATTAGACGTACTGTAGACCACAGGTTGTTTCTGATTGACTTTGGTGCAGTCCAGCCAATTATCTCTGATACGTACCTACCATCGCACATCTGTACGGTTCCAATTACCTCCTTGGGATATGTACCGCCGGAGCAATTTATTGGTCAGCCCCAACCCAGTAGCGATCTGTATGCGCTGTCTCTGATGGCTATTCAGGCACTGACAGGGTTAGAGCCTTGGCAATTACAAGCAGACGCTGGTAGCAATGAAGTTATCTGGCAGCAACACGCTGTGGTCAGTACTCAACTGGCTGCTGTCCTCAGTGATATGGTGCGCTACAACGTCAAAGACCGCTACCAGTCGGCAACTGAAGTCATTGATGCGCTTCAGCAATTAGACTTAACCACCATCAGCGAAGATGAGGAAATTGGCAGATGGGGAGAATGGGAGATTGAGGGTTGGGAAGGTTGGGAGGTTGACAACCTACCCTCAGAGGAGTCCTCTCAGGCGTCAGAGACAATTCAGAGTAGCGAATTAAAAATTCAGTTGGAAGAAATTCTGACAATTCAGAGTGCTGAAGAGTTAGAAATTCAGTCAGAAGAAATTCTGACTCCTGAAGCCGAGATTCCGACTGCTGACTTGGAGGATGAGTCCCTGGCTGAAATTCAGCAGCCTGTTGCTAGTCCCTCTAAACCATCCTTGCTACATAATGGAATTAAACTGGGTCTTGCAGTTAATTCTTTGGTGTTGATATTTGGCATCCACTCTCTGCTGTACCATTTCGCGTCGGAACCTGGAGCCAAAACTCTAACTACGGCCCAAGAACAATATCAGCAGGGACATCTCAAAGCAGCGATCGCCCTGGCGACATCAATCCCGGCCCACAACCCTGCTTATTCTGAAGCACAGGCTGCTGTTCGCAAGTGGCAGCAGGACTGGCAAACTGCTGCCAGTCAATATCAGATGGCGCAACAAGCGTTTTATCAAAGCCGCTGGTCAGATGTGTTAGATGCCGCTAGCAAAACTCCGCCTGTTCCCTATTGGCAACAGAAAATTCAGCCCTTGCGCCAGCAAGCGCAAGCCATCATTGAGGTGCAAGCGCAACGCTTACTACAACAAGCCTACGACCGGGCCGCACTTAGAGACTTTAGCGGTGCCCTGAAATACCTTAAACAAATTCCTCCACACACCGCTGCTGGAGCAAAGATTCAACCCAAACTGGTGGAGTACAGTCACAAGCAGCAGATTAAAGCCAATCATTTGTTACAACAAGCTTACAATCGGGCCGCAGTTGGAGACTTCAGCGCTGCCTTGAGCTACCTCAACCAAATTCCTCACGATACTATTGCCCATGCTCAGGCTGTCGTCAAAATTGCTGAGTATACTCACAAGCAGCTCCAATCTGAACAGCAGTCAACGCCCACTGTGAAGCCGCAACTGCCGCAGTTGTCCCCTAATATTGTGGATAAAACGGCGACGTTTGAATCTCTTCATCCTGGTAGTCATCTGCGAGAGGTGAATATTGGCTAGTTACCAGTCTGTAGAGACGTTACACATAACATTTCTACAGGGCTGTCATAGCGAAAGCATCGGTTTAAATTGGGGAGGCGCTTTCCCGATCCACATAAAAATGAATGGCACTGACTTAAGGCGAACCTTTTATGTCAGTGCCATTCCAATTTGCTGCTCCGATGCGTCTTGATCGAACTTCCAACTCAAACAAAGAAGGCATTCATGCCGTCAACGCCAGAGAGGCAAATCTTGACCGCTGCGATCTTACGGACATGAGAAGAGGCCCGTGTGGAGGGAGGAGTCGGACACTCCTCCCTGGCTTTCAGAGTCAAAGAGCTGTTCCACTGTGAGAGGGGCGGTCGCTGATCATACCCTGAGAGTTGCGTTTGTAGTTGGACTGGCGATCGCTGCTTAAAAGCGAATTTGGCTAATATGGATCACGCCGTCCCGACCGGGACCACAAGCATCCGTGTAAAGCCATTGATTGCTGTTGTCGTAGTAACGGTAGACGTTGATGTTGCGGCGAGTGGTAATCGTACAGACAATTTTACCGTTGGGTTGGTCGCGAACGTTGGATGGCGGATTGAACACGGTTGCCGTTCGACTACCAGCGGCGATGAGGTAGGTAGGAGCGACGCTTGATACGCTGGCTGGCGAAATCGCAGTGGGATCGAGCGGGGCGCTTTGATTACCAGTCGTCTGTCTGACCGCTGCGTCAGACAGTTGTACCTGAGCAGGCAGCACAACCGGGGAACCTAAAATCAGCGTAACCGTTAGCAATGAATTCAAAATTTTCATGATGTAAGAGTGTATGAGATAGTGCAGAGGCAGGCAATGCAAAACATTGCTCGTTCACTCTTTTTTATCCTCTCAGATTCTTTGCAGCAACTCCTATCCATGTTGATTCTTAATTTGTAGCCTTGCTAGACGTGCAGCTAGCTAATATAGTTCTTGAGTTGACAGAGGACAAATGCTGTGTTGCGCATTATCAGTACTCAGATTTTTCTCGTTGGTTTGAGTCTTAGCACGATCAGCTGCGGACTGGTTAATCAATCACCTGCACCTACCGTTTCAGCACAACCGACTCCTTCAGTAGAAACTCCGGGTACTTCCAAACCGATCCCACAAACAGGACCGGGGGGGATGATCCTCTCAAACTCACCCGCATCAGCAACGACACAACGGACGCAGCGAAAAACAGTAGCAGACTACTTCTTAGCCATACCAGACAAGTATTTTCAACTGAGTCCGTCGGGTTCCAGTTCACAGGCGCAGCGTCAGCGACTTTTGGAGCAAGCTAAACAAGGTCGGAAGGACAGCATTTACGACCCCAACAACGGCTATCTTCGCTTGGTTCAAGGCGGCGACACTTGTCCAACCTACACGGTTGTCATCTTCTCCCGACCTTCAGCCAGTCCACTAGTTGCACTTGGTTTTTCCTGTGACGCGGGCGACCAAGTCAGCATTCTCGACCCGGATCGGAACTGGCAAACTGTGACGACTGCCGTTCTACCAGACAATCTTGCTATTACACCGGACTTGGATTCCCTTGAAGTCGAGCTACCGAGATTCGGTCGCACGATCAAGGTGCGTCGTGAAAGCAAGGATCGGACCCTCGTTAAGCGCTATCGTTTCAATGGTCAGCGATTTGTTGAAGAGTAGACTGCTATCTGACCACCACCTGTCCCAGTCTTGATGCTTCAGCGTTTGAGGTTTGGGCGTGCTGTGCGGGTTTATTCGCTTGGGCAATCTGTTCTACTCCATCCCAGCTAAGCACTGGCGTACAGGCAGTTACGGCCAGTAAATTTATTGCGGTTAGAGCCAACGGAGATCGCGCAGTTATTTGTGAATCCATTTAGAATTGCTCTCATTGCTGCTACTGTAAGCCTGAAATGCCGCGATACTTCTCCCAACTGAAAAACACTACTAAATCATTGCCTTGGGACAAAGTTATCCGCTTCACTCTTAGCGTCAGTATGCCA
>CAXUIV010000498.1:0-4121 GCA_964250875.1 uncultured bacterium | reverse complement strand
CAAAGTATATCAAGTCTTCCTTGTCCGGGTCTGCGTCATACTCCGGCATTTGGTTACGACGGTAAAATCCTTCTGAATCAGGTAAAGCGTGAAGTCCCACTCTACCACCGTATCCTAACTCCAAACTACGCTGCCGCGCAAACAGCAACAGAGTTCGCCCGACACCTTGTAGATAAGGTAGAGCTGCTAATTGCTGTCGATTCCAGGGAGCCGTTGCTAGTGCTTCGACATAGACCAGTGGATAACGCTGGGGTAGCTGCGAGCGGTGCCACTGGGTTTCAAGAAACATGAGTCCCTGGGTCATGTCTTCGACTTCAATGGCGTAAGCTTCATATCGGGCATCTTGACTGCCCTGCCGTAGCTTATAGTCCCAACTCCAATAGCCATCGGGTCGCTCGGTTGCCTTCAAAATGCCTTTCCAGACCGTCTCAAAATCCTCCAGATGGCGATCGCTCATGCTACAGAGTATTCCAGTTACGCTCTCCCCTGTACCGCTCAGTAGTTGAATGGATCGTTGCATCTTAAACAGGTTAAAGTAACGGCTTTAAGCTCTGCAGACAATGGTATCTTCGAGAAAATATCCTATTCTGCTGTCCCATCACATTTTTAGAAATATCAATAGCTCTACATTGGCCAGTGTGAATCACCTTTCCGGTCACTGGCAGGTGCTGTCCGCCGCGAGTGTTGGTTGTTATCCTGGGAGACATTAATCATGGGATTACAACTGTAGTCAAGAAATGGAAAGATTGCATTACACGGCGCATTCTCAGGGGTGCATCCCAGTTTTGCAAATAGACTTCCTGTGGAACAGGCGTCTCGCCTGTTTGGTCAGGAACGGGCAGGATGCCCGTACCACAAGAAAAGAGTGCTTTTACAAAAGTGAGATGCACCCCATTCTCATCTAAGTTCTTTATTAATCATCAATAATCTAAATCTTCTAAATTATAGATGTACTGTCTCCTTAATCGATTCTATTCACTTGTCCTTTGCGAATCATATTCGTTGCTTCAATTTCACTCAAGGTTAGTCTGGCTGTGTTAAACGATTTGAAGCCCATCATTGGTTTCACAATTCGCTTGATATTTCAATGGTCTTACTCAATGATGTTGTTTAAGTATTTGCTCTGCCGTAACTCAGTTGCTGTTGCAAGTGCTTCATCCGCTTTGAGCGTTTCCATTGCCACTGGATAAGCAGCAATTTTTGTCTACGGCGACCACTCGGAGAGCATGAGTGTGCTGAGCTTTGAGAACTTTACGAAAAAACCGTGCCGCTGCCTTGCCATCCCGCTTCGTACCTATTTGGTACAGCGTTGACTTTCCCTGCAGCTTCGGCAATTGCAGACGTGATCGTCGTGGAGCAGACTGGCTTCTTAGGTTAACAAGTTGCTTACGGCAAAAACCTGACCAGCGAATTCGGCCCGGTCAGGTTTTTGCTTTTAGAGAATGAGTGATCGCCCTATCCTCCCAGAACCAGCTTCCAGAAGCTTGCAACCGCTGTGCGTGGCAAGAATCGCGGCAGCGTTGCCAGAATTTGATTCGTCGGATTACCTGGAATCACGATCGGCTCTCGATTCTCAAAGGCTTGTAGAGCCTCTCGCACTACCACGTTTACAGGCGTATCCACTTTTCCAGCAATGTCCACTAGCAGCGGCGGAAATCCTGCTTCTTTGAAAAAGCGCGTGTCGGAAGGTCCGGGGCAAACGGCTAACACATGCACGCCGTAGCTCTGATTTTCCGCCCAAAGCGCTTCACTAAAACTGAGAATAAAGGCTTTTGACGCCGCATAAATCGAGAAATAGGGCATTGATTGAAATGCAGCTACGGAAGACAGGTTAATTACGCCACCTGAGCGCCGCTGCCGCATTCCTGGTAAAAATCGATGCGTCAAATCAACTAGCGCGGCAATATCCAATTGAATCATCTTAAGTTGAAGGTCTCGATCGCTCTTTACAAAATCACCGTAGTCTCCGATGCCTGCATTGTTAACCAGCAGATCAATTGATCGCCCCATCTGCTCAACTTTACTGAATATCTTTTCAGTTGCGTCTGGCTCCGTTAAATCTTGAGCAATTACATCTACATTGATGCTATAGAGCGTTTCTAGCGATCGCGCCAGTTCTTGTAGTTTATTTTCCGATCGGGCAATCAGCACGAGATCGGTTCTGCGGGCAGCCAGTTCCTGAGCAAAGGCTGCTCCAATTCCCCCAGATGCGCCAGTGATCAATGCAGTCGCCATAGTTCCTATGATAAATAAACAGCAAAAAAACACTAATTGTAGACAAAGCTAAAACTCTAATTGTCGAGAAGTCTAGCAAACAATGAGCTTCCGTTCTGGCTGCGCTTATACCGCGCTGAGCAGGCTTTTGACTCAGGATTATGTCGTGGAAGTCAGGGAAGACTACGAACATGATGGCAAGAGTACCCATCTGAGCAAAACTGATGTGGGCTTTAGGATCGTAGAATTAAGAAATCGAGAAGATAAGCAATCAACACGATGAAGTACTAATGACCTATCCAGAACTGCGCCAGAAAATTGAACAGCAATTAGCTGAACTGCCACCCGATCAACTTTCCTTAGTCAGTGACTTTCTAAATTCTCTTCAGAACAGAAATAGCATTAGCCATCGCACACTTCGTCGATCACCTCCAATTAAACGAGGAAGTAAAGCAGTCGATTTGTTAAAGTTTGTAGGAACATGGCAAGGCAACGATTTAGAAGAGTGCCTCCAATTTGTTCATGAAACCCGCTCTAAAACTCACTTTTAATTTTTAATCATCTCACCCCATGTATCTTCTAGATACTTGAATACGGTGCCACCATTATTGGCGATCGCTTTATTCAATGCCGCAATCTGAGCATCAACATCAGATAGGACTTGGGCGATCACTCGTGGTTCGAGCAGATGTGGAAATGGAATCGTCATCCCACGCAGTTTAGTTTCGCATCGCTAAATTTTGGCATACTTTTGGTAGAGCCTGCGGCCATACTCTTCTTTTGAGTGATCGTTACTCATCTTCCTCCTGGCACCCAATCACTCAAAAACTCTACTTGTCCAACCATTTGTTCGGCTGACTTGGTATTGATTAACCGCAAAACTCCACGCAGTAGGTCGCCAATTCCATACCGCTGCTGCGGTGCTAAAATCATTCCTGGATGAGAGAGTTCCTGCTCCAGCAAAAGTGTATGTAATTGGTAGAAGTCTCTGGTGTTGAAGCTGAAGATAACTCGACTATTTTCCGTCGCCCAAGCTAGCTGCGCTTCATCTGTCCGGTGCAGCATCCCCACATCTGCAACCGTTAAAACATCAACGTTGCGCGACCTTAACGCCCGCACAAAGTCATCATCCATCGCGTCCTCATCGACATACAGCAGAATTTTGCCCATTTTTAAACCTGTTCGGCATTCTGCCCATGCAACGCTGCCAGTCTGGAGTATTCAGCCTCTTCCTCAGCTAAATCAGCCTCAATCTCGTCGTGGTTGGCATGATAATAAGTCAGTGCTGCGTAAACTTGGGCGAGGCTCAGATGGCTCAGGCGGCGGGCAATCTCTTCAGCAGCCGCACCTTGCTTGTAGAGAACGACCACACGTCGCACCGACGTTCCCGTTCCTGCAATGATCAATCGACCCTTGCCGCTTTCTGTCGAACGAGCGATTAATGTTCCAATGTCTGTCTTAGTCAACATTCTTGCTCAATCCCGTAAGTAATATTTGCTCGTAAAGCAGTTGTAGCAAAAATGAGTGGCCAATGACTGCCCACTCCACTCAAAATACAAGGTGGGGCAACTTGACGCAGAGGGTAAATATGTCGAAAGCAGGCGGCAATCCACGACGGTTAGCTCGTCAACGCCGAATCGGGGCTTTATTAAGCTTTAGTGCAGCAGGAGGTTTAGTCATTGCTCCCTTCTTGATTTTACTCCTACGGCCCATCACTTTAGAGATAAAGGTATTGGTTTGGGTCGGGTGCTTGGTTGGTGCTGTAGTTCTCTCCCAAAAAGGGAAGCAGTTGTGGATAGAAGCCAACAAGGCTGACCGGGGAGCGGAGGGGGAGGAGAACGTTGGTGGGCTGTTAAAAACACTGGACCGCCGAGGGTGGAGGATTGAGTACGGTGACCAACTAAAGG
>CAXUIV010000497.1:0-4129 GCA_964250875.1 uncultured bacterium | reverse complement strand
CCTCCTTCCTGCATCATTCTTAAAGTTGAAAAGTCGAGGATAAAGTATAGCAAAAGCTAACTAAGAATGAGCGTGGGTGAACAAAGGTTTACTAAGTTTTACTACGGAACCTCAGCGGGGGTAGGTGTCGCTGAGTGACTACTCCGCATGGCTTGGACAAACTTCTCAAACAGATAATCAGCATCGTGAGGACCGGGGCTGGCTTCTGGGTGATACTGCACAGAGAACAGTGGCAGCGACTTGTGCTTCAATCCAGCGACGGTGCCGTCATTCAGGTTGAGGTGGGTGATTTCCACTTCGGTATCTGCCAAAGAATCGGCATCAATTGCAAAACTGTGGTTTTGACTAGTGATTTCGATCCGTTGATCTAAACCAGCTGGCTGATTCAAACCGCGATGACCAAATTTGAGCTTAAAGGTTTCAGCCCCTAAAGCGTGACCGAGGATTTGATGCCCCATACAGATACCAAATACTGGCTTCTGGCTACTCAGTAGGCCCTTCATGGTCTCGATCCCCTCAGTAACAGCAGCTGGATCACCAGGACCGTTGGAGAGGAAGATACCGTCAGGGTTGTATTTCAGAATCTCCTCAGGTGAGGTATTTGCTGGAACAACGATGACACGACAACCGTACCTTGCCAACCGACGTAAGATGTTGCGTTTGACTCCAAAGTCGATTGCCACCACCGTTAGAACGCTATCGGTTGTTGGGGCTGGGTTAAACTCCCAAACTGCTGTCGTGGGATCGGACCATTCATAAACTTCTGAGGTCGTGACTTCTCGCACAAGATTCAATCCGTTCATCTTGGGAGCTGCGAGTACCTGCTCTAATAGCTCAGCCTCGTCGAGAATTTCAGTGGAAATGCCACCGTTCATCGCTCCCACAGCCCGAATTTTACGGGTTAGGGCACGAGTATCGATGCCGTAAATCCCTGGAATGTGGTGCTGTTTGAGATAGTCGGGCAGGCTAGCGGTTGAGCGCCAATTACTAGGACGATGAGTAATATTGCGAGCGATCGCCCCTCGCACTTGAGGGCCACGAGATTCTTCATCTTCTGGGTTAACACCCGTATTGCCCAGTTCGGGATAAGTGAAGACGATAATTTGACCGCAATAGCTGGGGTCGGTCAAAACCTCTTGATAACCAGTCATGCCAGTGTTGAAGACGACTTCTCCAACGCCAGTACTCTTGTCACCGAACGACCAGCCACGGTAAGCAGTTCCATCGGCAAGCACAAGTAAAGCTGGCTTAGCATCAGAGGAGTGCATAGGAATTTTAGTCAGATTGGGGGACACGATTGCTCATTATGCCACGCCTGAACAACGTCTGAAATTATCACGCTACTTCTAAGTGAAGAGGCGATCGCATTTGCGTTGACTCAAACTTCCCGTGGCTCACGCTCACGACAGCCATCACATGGACCCTGCGGATTAACGGCACACCGCAAGTAGCCACATCGGGCATTGTACTGACAGGTAATATCGCCAATCAGATAGCCCACTCCTGGGAGATAGTATCTGTCTGAGACGAACTTGCCCTGCCCTACCCTCAAGACTGGGGCAATCGTTGCTTGCCTTAACTTGACTTGGACGCGAGCTTGGTAGGAGCGCAGCACCCATAAAGAAAGCAAAGGCGGCATGAAACCAACAGCAACGACCAAAAGTGTTTGCAACACCTTTACGTACCAGCTCAATAGTTCATCTAACGATCTACCTTACTGCCTACTCTTCGCCCTCAGTTGCGTTAAACCCTAAGAATTTGTGAAATCATCTTGTTGGCTTGTGATTCGTAGCCGCCGCCGAACAAATTGAAGTGATTTAGGACGTGATAGAGATTGTAAAGCGGTTTGCGGCGTTCGTAACCTGGGGATGGGGGGAGTTCGTTGTAGCCACGATAAAAGGCAGGGGGAAAACGGCCAAACAACTCAGTCATGGCAACATCAACCTCGCGATCACCAAAGTAGACTGCCGGATCGAAAATCACTGGCCCCAGCACCGTACAGCCTGCATTCCCGCTCCACAAGTCACCGTGGACCAGAGAGGGTTGAGGTTGGTGTGCCAGCAGTTCAGGAACGGTATTCAGCAATTCTTCCTGTTGAGGGAAATGTCCCCCTTGTCGCTTGGCTAACCAAAATTGATACCCTAGCCGGTGTTGAGCGTAAAATTCCGCCCAGTCATCTGTCCAAGTGTTGATTTGAGGCGTGCTGCCAATAGTGTTATTTTGCTCCCAGCCAAACTTTTTTTTGGGAGGATGCCACTGATGCATTGCTGCCAGTTGACGCCCCATCTCCTGCCAAGATTGGGAATCTCCTTGAATTATCTCCAGCCACTCCAGAACGATATAGGCAGACTCGTCTGTTGTGCCCCAGCAGATGGGTTTTGGCACTCGAATGGTGGCTGTCCCCAGGATTTGCTTTAGTCCCAGTGCTTCAGCTTCAAACATCGCAACTTGAGACGCTTTGTTCAGCTTCAAAAAGAAGGTTCGTTCACCATCGCTTACAGCATAGCCTTCATTGATACAGCCACCGCTAACAGAACGGCGGCTAGTAGGAGAAAACTTTCTGTTTGTTGCCTCAGAGATACTTTGGGCGATCGCTGTCCACATTCGTAGTTTGTCGTTCGTAATTTGTAGTTCGTAGTTTGTAATAGAAACTCGCAACCATCAGTTACGCTTTACGAATTACGTATTGTAACGATCCCGTAGGCGCTGGGAGAAAGATGCTCCTTGGCAGCACGCAGCAGATCAGAAGCATCCAAGGATTGAATGCTAGTTGGGTAGTTGAAGGCTGGTTCCAAGTCTCCCATCATGGACTGATAGTAGCCATACAAACCGGCACGATTGCTTGGTGTTTCATTGCCAAAGATAAAGCGGTTCGCTACCTGGGTACGGACACGGGCAATCTCCGCTTCTGTAACTGGCTGCGTCTGTATGGTATGGACGTGTTGGGCGATCGCCGCTTCCACTGCCTCCAAATTTTCTACTGGCAGTTGAGCTGAAATATAAAATGTCCCTTGAAGCTTTTGAGTCATGTTGCTGACGGAAATCTGGGAGACAAGCCCCTGCTCTTCTCGCAGATTCCTTACGAGTCGAGATGTTCGACCCTGACCTAAAATTGCGGCCAAAACATCTAATGCATAAGTCTGACTCAACTGGACTAGCCCCGGCACTCGCCAAATCATGACCAGTCGTGCTTGCTGGAGGCTGTTATCAATGAACTCTCGACGGACAACTTTGGTAAAGGGAGGTTCGGGGTTGAGTTCGGAGTGCGGAGTGCGGAGTGCGGAGTGCGGAGTTTCGTAGGGGCGAGCCGGTGGGCTGATCGGACTTTCAAGAGTAGTCTCAAATGAGTCTGTCAAAATTTGGATTAATTCTTCTGCTGGTAAATTTCCTACAACCGCAGCTGTGAGCGATTGAGGCTGGTACCAAGTGGCGTGGAAGTCACGCATCTGCTGGGGTTTAAACTGTTCGATTACCGCCGATGGTCCCAGCACTGGACGTCGGTATGGTAGTAGATCAAATGCTACCTCTATTGCCCTTTGAAAAGTGCGGTTGCGGGGATTGTCCTCCGAACGGCGAATCTCTTCTAAGATAACCAGTCGCTCTCGTTCAAACGCCTCATTGGGAATGAGCGAATTAAGCACCACATCAATCTGTAGTGGTGCCAACTCGGCGAAATCTTTGGGGGCAGTGGTGATGTAGTATTGGGTGTAATCTTGGCTGGTGGCGGCGTTGGTCACAGCTCCCCGCTCCTCAATCCGACGCTCAAATTCGCCACTGCCAAGCCGTTGCGTTCCCTTAAACACCATATGTTCAAGAAAGTGAGCCATGCCGTTGATGTCTTCTGATTCAACAGCAGAGCCGATGTTAACCCACAGGCTGAGGTTAACGGCTTCAACCGGCATCTGCTCTGCTACTATCGTTAAACCGTTGGGTAGCTGGTGCCGTGTGGGGGCATTGAGACGGGGAGATTTGCGTAGGGTTGAGGTCATTGGTGCTGGAGATGGGCCGATATTCTTTATCTTAGCTAGTTGCACCGTAATATTAACGAAACGCAGAGACGCAGAGGGCGCGGAGAGGAGGTTCGAGTTTGTGTGGAGTTAGTGTAATTAGGTAGATGCTGGTCTGCTGG
>CAXUIV010000496.1:0-4130 GCA_964250875.1 uncultured bacterium | reverse complement strand
GCATCAGTCAGCGAGAACTCACCAAGCATTTGCGTGAGTTTGAGATGGTTGGCATTGTCGAGCGCAAAGCGTATGCCGAAATCCCGCCGCGCGTCGAATATACGCTGACCGAACTTGGTAAAACGTTGTGTACACCTATTGAAGCTCTTGCTGCTTGGGCCACCGAACATGGCGCAGATCTTCAGCAGAAACGGGAACAATTTCTTAAAAAGGACAGCCATAAGCTGTAATAATTATCTCCCCGCCAGAGTATGTGCCCTCTCTAGTCGCTCTTCTTCAGGTGTGAGGGGCAGTTCCAAAGATTTTTTGACGTAGGCGTTCATAAAACTGACGCAGGTTCTTGATTTAGAGATGCGCCCTCCAGACATAATGCGCCCTTCCCAGTCTGGGTTGGAGCGAGACCAGTCAATTTGTCTTAATCCTGCCAAACGTTTCTCCCAGTCTTGTGGGTAGATTGAAACCAAAGCTGCACCAGCCCCACCTATTCCGGCTAGAGTAACAGCATGACTATGAACGTAATCCTGACGGATTTCACCTGAACTTACCTTTTTGTCTAAGACCTGCTGCCAATCTTGAATATTAGTACTAACAGCGTTCCAGAACCGAACTGCTATTTCAATTTGTTGCTTCAGTTCGACATCTTTATCCTTGTGATTAACTAAAAGTGCTGCGGTGGCGCTGTAAATGCCGCTGAGAGTAAATAATTTACTGGAGCGAATGGGTAGGTTGCTTCGCTCCATATCTGTCAGTTTCTCAAAGACCTTTACTTCTTTAACCACTGTTTTAGACAGAACGGCTTTGCGATCTCGGTAGTCGTAAAGGATGTTGAGGGAGGGATCGGGTCGAGCAGCATAGCGATTGAGGTCGGTGAACATCTGCTGCGATCGCTTCAAGCCGATGTCTAGAAAGAAGACGACTGCGATTGTTTCATCTCCCAAATCCGGATTTTCCTTTAGCGCCTGCTCAAAAGCTGCTCGGCGATGTTGCCCGTCGTTAATGATAAACCGGGCATCCATGGGAACTTTCAGGCTGCCAATATCCTCAGAACCGACGGGTTCAAAGCTGATATCAGCGTTAATCGAGACTGTGATTGCGGAGAAAATATAGCTGGTTGGGTTAGCGAGAATGTACTGAGCAACTTCTGGCACCCTGGCTTTGTTGAGGACTCGCTGCGCTCTCATCTCAGCCGGAATCTCCTCATCATCAAAGGAAAACAGTTTGGGGATGAGCCGGACTGGGCACATGGAGACGTAGTATTCGCGGCCTGCCTGAATACCTCTGATGGCTGGAAGGACATATTCAAATGGGAGAGCCATTGGAATAGCGCCACTAATTTTTCACGTACTCTACCATAATCGACATACAGTACTAAAAAATCGCCTGCAAACCCAACTAGGTTTTAGCTAGCCGGGTTTTCCAGTTTGGTGAGGTGACCGAGATTAACTTACCCAATGGCCCACTAGATTATTCCACCAGAGCTATACCGCGATCATAGAGGGTGCGAGCGTAGTCAGTCCAAGACCCTTGCCCCCAGTAACGAAAACAGCTTGTCTGAAGTAGCAAATTATACAGCAATCCTTGCTGATATTCAGACTGCTGAGTGACCGAGGAGTCTTGCTGCACTGCTAAGTCATACTTCTCGTGAAACAAGGCGCTGAGTTTTCTCATTGGGTCTAAAACATTGTCGTAGCCCTTAACCCAGCTTAAATGACTCGTCCAAGAAGCACCGTCCATGTGAAATTGATGTTCCTTTAATTCGGCGATCGCCTTTTCCACTGCCTCCGGCGTAATGTCGTCTGGAGAGACGCGCTGCCAAACCTTGTGCTGATTAATCCCTTGGCAAGTGGGATAATCTTCAGGATTGACACCTGCCGCCTCAATCATTTCTAAATATTCAGTACCGTTGAGTCCAACAACGCCAGTTCCCCCACCTTGTTGGCGAATTTCATGCCAAATCCTCGGAAAGTCGCGGGGAAATTCGTTCATCATTACTCCGCCATTTTCTCCATCCGCAATTTGGGTGACGAGAGAGGGTACCGTGACACCACCAATTTGCTGCTTACCCTTCCCTTTGGCCTCGTAATAAGGCTGCATCTGACCAACCAGCTTCGTATCTGAACCTTGGGTCTTAATCAACGCCGTGATGCTGATGGTTTCACCGTGGGAATTGCGGGCAACCAAACGGTTCGGAATATACTTCTGTTCATGCTGCAGCGATGAACCGTCTAAGTTTTCGACTGAATGTTCCTGCACCATCAGCCAGCGATAGCCACATTCTTTCAAGGCTTTAATGTATTCGTACAGAGTATCTGGGTGATTGGGTAGATGCATCTCTGGCGGCGAAAAGCCTTTAACCCGCTTCAGAGCATGAAAGCCGAAGATGGCAGCGAAGTGATGTTGCCATGCCTGGATGTGGAGTTTAATGTCTGGGATTGGGGTTGAGGGAACGACGGCATGACTCCACATCGTCCCCAACCATTCCACATAAGGCTGGTACTGAGAGTCACAGGTAAGTCGCTTCAGATTGTTCAGGACATCGTCTCGTCCCATCTGGCGCAATCCCCACAGCAGATTGCCTGAGTAGTCAAGCATAATGCGAGGATTGCAGCCTTCGGCAACAAGCTGCGGAATCAAATCCCCCATGCGGCTGTAGCACCAGGCAAACTGTTCTGCGTTGTGGTTATCCCCTTCGTGGGGATGTTCAAACATGTACTGGAGATTGCTGATCAGTTCACCATTCGCCCCTCCAGGAACGGTGGGTTGATGCATGTGTAGGGCACAGGCAAACCCTGCTGTAATGTCTTCTAAGCGAATTGTAGCGGGCAAGAATACAGGTTCATTCTGATTCACCACGGAACTGATTTCTGCCTCCCAACCGCAAATATTGGGCAAGCCCAATCTTAATTCCTCTAAGACAGACGGGTTTGGGAATGGTGCTGTTGCAGTCATGGGAGTTTCCTGGATACTTGCAGTTTTGATGATTGCCTTCAATTCTGATCCAAGGCAGCGATCGCCCAGTTCAGGTGAGGGAATAAGCTAATCATGCCATCACCACGGCAATTTGCGGCTGATGGGCGATCGTTACGAACGATTGAACCCGTATCCCACGTAGTTTTGGCCTTCGTAGAGTACAATCAGGAACGTTTGAGGATCGAACGCCAAGCGGTAAACTTGGCGCTCGGTCTTAGCTCCGGCGCGGATATTTAAAGTCGTCAGTCGGCAGTAAGGTGTCTTAAGAATTTGCTGCACCCGTCGGCGAGAGCTACGCTCCGGTATGCTCATCAGTAAGGCTAACTGCTGTCGTGATAGTGCTTGCTCCTGTACTGGATCTTGACAATTTAAGCTCGACTGAGTGACGCGCTGCGATAGACCACTCGGCGGTAAGTTGAACAGCAGGCCAATTGTAGCCAACAGACTACCAATCAGCAACAGAGGCCGAGGTTTTAACCAAACAGCACGCGGACGACCACTTTTGCGTTGCTGAATTGGTAAATGCATAACGATTCGAGCCGTATTGCCTTTCGGCTGAATGGCGTGCGGTTGAAGCAGTTGTTCTCTAGGGAGCTTCATCTTTACCTCCTGCAATGAGCGAGCCGAAGCAAGACAGGGCAACCAGCCGCCGTTCGGTAGCTAGTTAGTACAATTGTACTATATGCTGTTTCTGTAGCAATGCCAACTGGTTGAGAACATTACCTCAGCTCCCTCAGCCCCTCTTCAAGGACTAGAGCATGAAATCGGATCAAAACCTGGTATTGGTGGAAATCTAGGGTAGCAGTCTAACTGCGAAGGGGGAAGAACTTCCAACTGCTTTTTCTCCAATTCATACTGCTTTTGATCTGTATTTAGTTTTTCCTCCAGTTGCCGCATCTGCTGCTTTTGCAGGCGGCTATCAAAGGGATGAGTGGCTGGTGTGACTGAGAGCGTGGGCAGGCTGTGAGGGGGAGTGTTGAGCTGAGCAACAAGGAACAGGGGTAGCATACAGGTGTAAGATTATGGCGATGACTTCTTTACGCAAACCCACACAAGAAGAGATTCGCGCTGCGGCTGGCAAGACGGTTCCAGACATTATTGCGCCTGACTTGCGTGTATTGTTCTGTGGTATTAATCCTAGCCTTTACAGTGCGGCAGTC
>CAXUIV010000495.1:0-4152 GCA_964250875.1 uncultured bacterium | reverse complement strand
TTGATACCCTCTCAGCCGAGACGTCCAACAGTCCTACCCTGCCGTCTTGATCCAACGGTGTGAATCGGGCGGCAGATACAGTGGCGCGTCCATCTCCATCCCAATCAGAAGACTTAGGGTTATCGACCCAGGGTTGATTGATGACTACAAGCACTGGAGGAAACTTATGGTTCTTCCGGGCAGCTAGATACTGAGCTAGGGGTGCTTGGCGCGACCAATCAAGGGGACGCTGTTGCAGTTCGTCAATACTATCTGAATCAATTTCGACGTTTTCGGTCTCTGGATTGAACTTTGAGGCGATAAGCGGCAAACGAGACGCAAAGCTAACGCGACCGGCAAACCATTCTAGGGTGACTGAACCGATGTACGCATCGGTACCGCCCATTTCTATTTTTTGCACCAAAAGCTGATCGTTCCTTGCCAGGTGCTTATCGAGTAGTAGAGCAAGCGCTTGTTTTTCCTGATTTTCTCGTTCCAGGATCTGACTGGCAATGTTATTTGTTGAGTCATTTGAACTGTTAGACATACAAATTTGAGATAAAAACGACAGCTACGCGACTGCAAAAGAACGATTTAGATGAGGCTTTTTAAAAACTGATGGTAAAAACTAACAGGTTGTATAATAACATTGTTCCGTCAAGGCAGAGAACATTGGGAAGTGAGGAGAGATGGGCAGTTAGTTGCGAGGCAAAAGAGGCTGGGACCTCTCGACATGGAGGCGCGGCGTGGGATGCTGGAGCAATTGTTGGAAATTCAATTAGAGGTGAATGAGGCAGCGAGGACACAAGGAGTAGCGGAAATCAGCTTGATCAATCAAGAAGAGTTGGCGCGAATTGAAGGACTGATGGCGGCTAATACCTAGCCCGGTGAATGGGATGGGACTGAAGCCAAAGGTGATGTTATGCTTCCTAAGATTTTGCCAGATGGTAGTGTCCAGCTACTTTTGTTTGATGATTTTTAAATAGCTAGGTCAACCAATAAGTCTTGGAAATTCATGGAGAAACGAACAATAGCTCAGGCAGCTATGGAAGTCCTAAAAGCGGCACAGCAGCCGATGACAGCGCAAGAGATCACACAGGCTATCCTTGAACAAGGCTTGTATAGCCTCAATACGAAAGATCAAAGAGGAATGGTTCGTAGGGCAATTGAAAAGCGATGTGAAGGAGTAGAACAAAGGGATTCTGTATTACCAAAGTATTTTGAGAAGCTTCCAGATGGTAAATACAGGCTGAAAAACAACTCATCTAAGTAAAGTTGCCTCTACCGAAGATTCAGCGGTGTGTCATTCTAAATCACCCACAGTATATAGCCCAAACTCTAATAGACATCTTGTCAGTTGGGTGTATTGGAGTTGTTATGGACAGTAAGTCTTTAGTACCAGAGATAAAATGGTCTTGAGCAGGTATTCTCTCAGTTTAGGTAGGAGCAAACCATGCAAGCCATCAAAGGTATCATTCAAAACGGAGTTATTCATCCCAACGAACCAGTCACAGAGCGAGAGGGTCAATCCGTCGTCATATTGTTTGTTGAAAACACCTCTCCTAGTACATTTATGAATGATGAAACCTGGGATGAACTTGATCGCCTTTTAGAAGAGTGTCAAATCGATATAGGTATTTCTGACTTGGCACATCAGCACGACCACTATATTCACGGCACACCCAAACGCGAACCCTATCCTTAATGAAAGTGTTTGTAGACACAGCAGCTTGGATTGCTCTGTTGAATACTGATGACGACCTTCACATTCGAGTGAGGCAAGTCAGAGACAGGTTAAGCCAGCAAGAAATAACGCTCATAACAACTGAGTTTGTTTTATTGGAAGTAGCAGACGGTCTTTCTACACCTAAAATCCGCTCAAGAACAGTGGATCTTATTAATCGACTCCGAAGCTTGGATGGACTACAGATTTTGCCTTTGAGTCAGGTACTAACTGAGGGTTGGTTGCTCTACAGTCAACGCCCTGATAAGGGATGGAGTTTGACAGACTGCATTAGCTTCATTGTTATGACTCAGCAGCAAATTACGCAAGCGTTTACCTCTGACCACCACTTTGAATAAGCGGGATTCATTAAACTGATGTAGTAGACGATTGTCCTCTATAGCTACCCTTTAAAGCCGCTTATTGCGGAATGACACCAAACTTACCCGCCTGGAAATCACGCACCGCCTCATTTAATTCTGCATCAGTGTTCATGACGAATGGGCCATAGCGCCGAATAGGTGCGTCGAGTGGCGTGCCGCCTAGCACGAAGATGTCGAGAGGAGTCTCGGCGATGATCTCGATTGAACCGCTGCCTGCAAGCAGCGCCAATTCACCCTCGCGCAGAAGGCGTTTGTTGGCTGCGAATTGCCCAGTTCCAGTGGCGACGTAGATAGCGAATTCACCGTCGGTGGGTAGTGTCAACGTCGCCTTGCCGCCAGTTATGGCTACGTGAGCAAGCCACGGATTAGCGAAGGTCTCAACTGGGCCACGAGTATCGCGGAATTCGCCCGCAAGCAGCCGCATTGTCGCATCGTCGAAAGCAATTTCAGGAATGTCTGTTCGTGCAAGATGACGGTAGGCAGGTGGACTCATTTTGCGTCCCTGCGGCAGATTGATCCAGAACTGCACACCATGCACCCGACCACCCTCGCGTCGTAGAACTTCATCAGCGCCTTCATCGTGAAGTATACCGCTACCCGCACGCATCCATTGAGCCTCGCCCGGTCCAATGACGCTGACATTGCCCAAACTGTCACGATGTTCGCCACGACCTTCGAGGAGATAGGTCAGCGTTTCGAAGCCGCGATGCGGATGGTTAGGCGCGCCGCGAGCCTTGCCCGGTGCGAATGTAATCGGCCCGATATGATCGAGAAAGATGAATGGTCCGACGGCTTCCACCTGTTTTGACGGAATAGCGCGACGGATCGGCACGCTGTCGCCTTCGAGTGTGCGAAACGCCGAAATTACTTGTGTAATCGTGCGTGATTGCGAGGGCGCGATTGCCGACGATACTTGATGCTGGCTGTTCATTATCTGGTTCCTTATTTAAAAGCTGCGGTAGCTTCCATTCCTGTCAGAGTAAAAGCAACCAATGGCGCTACTGATTTTATGGAGCAAGCATAATCAATCCGTAACTTTCTTACTGTTTATGCGGCGCGTTTGGCTGCCACTTCGACTTCCTGTTTAGCATGTGCTAATTCCTGTCCTGCCAATTCCGGCCCGAACGCCTGCTTCTCGGCGCGCACAACTGTGACATCGGTAATTCCAATAAAGCTCAACACCTGTTTCATCAAAGTGCCCACATGGTCGAAAGGCACCATCGGCCCTTCGCTGTAAACCCCGCCACTGGCTACCGCGACAATGGCACGTTTGCCAGTCACTAAACCTTTAGGGCCTTGTTCGGAATAGCTAAATGTTTTGCCCGCACGCAGGACAAAATCAATCCATGATTTCATCTGGGAGGGAATGCTGAAATTATACATCGGTGTGCCGATTACCAGAATATCGGCAGCAAATAATTCCTCCAGCAGGGTATCGGACAGCTTTACCGTTTCATGACTGGCATGTTCACCACCAGCGAAGATACCTGCTAGAAATTCTGGGCTGATATGCGGCAGCGGATTTTTGGTCAGGTCGCGGTAAATAACTTTCGCCTCCGGATATTGTTTTTGGAGGGCAGCGACGGCATCGGCAGTAATGGCGCGCGTAGCCGATCCTTCGGTTCTGGCACTGGAATCGATGTGTAAAATAGTTGTCATGGTTTTAAGCTCCTTGTTGAGTATTGAATGCACGCGACCCCGTCAGAAAACGCTGCAAGGCGGTGGCGGTAATCGCGAGGATAATTGCTGATTAAATGTATGTTATTTTAACCAAGTATGATTTGGAAAGTAGGCAGCTTTAACTGCTATAGGATGCATAAGTATACTATTGGGGAAATGCGTGAGAAAACCTAGTGAAGAAAGTCTCAGCCTAGAGCAAGACCACAGGCATTGCCCAGTGTTTACTACGCTGAATTTGATCGCTAATAAATGGGCGGTGCGGTTGGTGTATTCATTGTTACATGCTGAAAACCGCACGCTTCGCTTTGGGGCGCTGCAAAAAGCTATGAATGGCATCAGTCAGCGAGAACTCACCAAGCATTTGCGTGAGTTTGAGATGGTTGGCAT
>CAXUIV010000494.1:0-4159 GCA_964250875.1 uncultured bacterium | reverse complement strand
CCTTCGCCTTAGCTACCACGTTGTCTACCGTAAAGCCGAACTTCTCTAGGACAAGCTCACCGGGAGCTGAAGCTCCGAAGTGGTCGATCCCGATCGCTAGACCTTCGTCACCTGTGTAACGGCACCAGCCAAAGGTAGAGCCTGCTTCCACAGACACCCGCTTTTTCACAGCTTTGGGCAGTACAGACTCCCGATACTGTGCATCCTGCTGGTCAAACAGTTCCCAGCAGGGCAGCGAGACGACTCGGACTTTCTTGCCTTCATTTCTCAACTGCTCGGCGGCTTTGGCGCAAAGTTGAGTTTCGCTACCTGTGCCGATCAGAATTAGGTCGGGGGTGCCATCGCTGTCCGACAAAATGTAACCGCCCTTGGTTACGCCCTCAATTGAGGAACCAGCCAAATTTGGTAGAGTCTGCCGAGACATTCCCATCAGCGTGGGACCTTCACGGTGTTCAATTGCGACCTTGTAAGCACCAGAAGTCTCGTTGCCATCTGCTGGACGAATCACCAACAATTCCGGAATAGCTCGGAGGGAAGCGAAATGTTCAACAGATTGGTGCGTCGGCCCATCTTCTCCCAACGCTACAGAGTCATGGGTCATGATATACAGGACACCAGCGCGGGAGAGGTTCGAGATCCGAATCGCACCCCGCATGTAGTCAGTAAAAGTTAAGAAGGTGGAACAGTAAGGAATCAAGGCACCATGAGCAGCAATACCATTACAAATTGCTCCCATCGCGTGTTCTCGCACCCCAAACCAAATATTACGACCTTCGTACTGGCCTTTTTCGAAGTTCCCGCCAGATTTCTGTAGGGTCTTGTTTGAAGTGAAAAGGTCAGCAGAGCCGCCTATCAATTCTGGAATGACTGCCGCGATCGCATTGAGAATTTTACCCGAATGATTCCGAGTTGCGTCTCCTTTATCCTCCGGCTTGAAGGTAGGTAAGCACTCATCCCAGTTTTCTGGCAGCTTACTGCTCCACATCCCCTCAAATTTTTCGGCTTCTTGAGGATATTTCTCCTTATACGAGGCAAAAAGTTGATTCCACTCCTCTTCCCACTTGGCCCCACGCTCGATTGCCTTGTGAAAGTGGTTGAGCGCATCTTCTGGAACCTCAAAAGGCCCGTACTGCCAACCCAGGTGTTCACGAGTTGCTTTCACTTCATCCGCGCCCAGCGCTGAACCGTGGGCGTCGTGAGTATTGGCTTTGTGAGGAGAGCCGTAGCCGAGGATGGTGCGAACCTTAATCAAGGATGGTCTGTCAGTTACGCTCTTCGCTGCCTCAATTGCCTTGTGAATTGCATCCAGGTCAGTGTTACCGTCTTCTACTGTTTGCACATGCCAGCCATAGGCTTCATAGCGCTTGCCCACATCCTCAGTAAAGGACATGTCAGTGCTGCCATCTAGACAAATTTTGTTATCGTCATAGAGGGCGATCAGTTTACCTAAGCCCCAATGCCCAGCCAAGGAGCAGGCTTCCGAAGAAATCCCCTCCATCATGTCTCCGTCACTCATGAGGACGTAGGTGTAGTGGTCAACTATGGGGAAATCGGGTTTATTGAAAACGGCAGCTAGGTGAGCTTCGGCGGCAGCGACTCCGACTGCATTGCCAATACCTTGTCCCAACGGTCCTGTCGTCACCTCAATACCAGCAGTCATGTGATTCTCTGGGTGCCCTGGAGTTTTTGAATCCCATTGGCGGAACTGCTTGAGATCATCGAGCGTCATACCATCGTAGCCAGTCAGGTAGAGCAGGGCATAATGCAACATACTGCCGTGCCCCGCAGATAGCACAAAGCGATCGCGGTTGTACCAGCCTTCATTCTTCGGATTGAACCGCATAAAGCGATCCCACAGCACAAATGCCATAGGAGCCGCGCCCATCGGCAGCCCTGGATGACCAGACTTTGCCTTCTCTACGGCGTCAATTGCCAGAAAGCGGATGGAGTTGATGCAAAGCTCTTCAAGGGATTGGGTTGCAACAGCCATAATAGATTGTTTTTAACGACGGGTTAGCATGCTCGTTGGGAAGGCCGACTGCCTGCTCTGGATTGCTCCAAGCACACCCTAAAGATCATCCCACTTGCAGGATAGACCGGCAAGTATTTTGGAGTATTGAGTGCTGAGTGCTGAACATTCAGCACTTCATGCCGGGTATTTCTTGAAGGCTAACGTGACGTTATGACCGCCGAATCCAAAAGAATTTGATAGAGCTACCTCGACTGTCTGAACGCGACTTTGGTGGGGAACATAATCCAGATCACATGCTGGATCAGGGTTGTCCAAATTTATCGTAGGTGGAATGCGGTCTTTAGCCACTGCCATCACTGTTGCGACGGCTTCAATTCCGCCAGAACCACCCAAAAGGTGGCCAGTCATTGATTTCGTGGAGCTAATAGCTATATTGTAGGCACTTTCACCCAAGGCTTTCTTCATGGCAACTGTCTCTGTCGAGTCGTTTAATGATGTGCTGGTACCGTGAGCATTGATGTAACTAATTTGCTCAGCAGTCAAGCCAGCGTCCTTTAAAGCTAATTGGATTGCCGTGGCGGCCCCTTCCCCTCCGGGTGTGGGCGAAGTCATATGGTAAGCATCGCAGGTCATACCATAACCCACGATTTCCGCGTAGATTCGAGCGCCACGACTGAGGGCATGTTGCAGTTCTTCTAGCAGGAGAATGCCAGCGCCTTCGCCCATGACAAAACCGTCGCGATCGCGGTCAAAGGGACGGCTAGCATGGGCCGGATCATCATTGCGCCGCGAGAGCGTCCGCGCTGCTGCAAACCCTGCCACCGACAGAGGCGTAATTGCCGCTTCAGCGCCGCCACAAAGCATTGCCTGAGCATAGCCCCGCTGAACCAGGCGAAACGCATCTCCCACTGCGTTTGACCCAGCAGCGCAGGCTGTGACTGAGCAGGAATTCGGCCCTTTTGCCCCTGTGTGAATTGCCGTTAACCCAGCTGCCATATTGGCGATCATCATCGGTACCATGAAAGGGCTACAGCGGTCGGGACCACGGTTGAGGTAGACTGTCTGCTGGTCTTCCAATACCTTAATTCCACCGACGCCGGTGCCAATCATTACACCCACCTGCTCCGCGTTCAGCTCGTTGATTGTAAACTGCGCATCTTTAAGTGCCTGTAGGGACGCAGAAACACCAAATTGGGCAAACCGATCCATCCGCTTGGCATCCTTGCGGTCCATGTATAAATGAGGATCGTAGTCCTTTACCTCTCCCGCAATTCGACATTCATGACGGGAGGCATCAAATAGGGTGATGTAGCCAATGCCATTGCGCGCGCTCAATAACCCCTCCCAGTACTCATCTGGGGTATTACCAATTGGCGTAATTGCGCCCACACCCGTTACGACAACACGTTTCGGTTCATAATTCATAATTTAATCAAAGCCAGCTGTTAAACCCAAAAGACAGAATATAGAAAATGTTGATTTTTGGGTAGGAGGATGAAGTGTAAGTATAGACTTCATCCGTTGGGTCTTGTTGCCCCTGCTAGTACCTACGCAGAGGTAGCAACTTTGTTACTGATGTAATCTACGGCCTCTTGAACCGTTGTGATTTTCTCAGCAGCCTCGTCCGGAATCTCGACATCGAATTCTTCTTCCAGAGCCATCACCAGTTCAACCGTATCAAGGGAATCAGCCCCCAGATCGTTGGCGAAGTTAGACTGCGGCGTGATTTCACTAGGCTCAACACTAAGTTGTTCCGCCACAATTTTCTTCACTTTGTCAAAAATTTCCACTGCACTCATAAATAAAAGTCCTCAAACGGTTGCTAGAACCCCCCCGATCAGGGTGACATGGTTTTAAGCATAATCATCTTATCGAAAAGCGCGATCGCTTATATCTATACATAGTCTGTTTTATAAGTGGCACTCGTGAAAAGTGCGGAGTTCGAACTCCGAAACAAGCGATGATAAAAAGGTGAATGTTGCTGTCGGCATTTCCAACTTCGCACTCCGCACTTTTTTACGACTCCACGACCATGCTATCCCAACCGCTCAAGTATGCTTACTTTCCAGGCTGCGTTGCTCAAGGAGCTTGCCGAGAGCTTTACCAATCCACTCAAGCCTTAACTCAAGCTTTGGGCATTGAACTGATTGAACTGAAAACAGCCGCCTGTTGCGGTTCTGGTACATT
>CAXUIV010000493.1:0-4160 GCA_964250875.1 uncultured bacterium | reverse complement strand
CACGAAAGCGTTCTAAACTCCTCTGCACGCGATCGCCTGTAATCTCAGCAATTGGATACCGCCGGTAAGCGGCAGCAGCATCGTCAGTTTTCAGATATTGCAGACTCCGATCAACTGCTGCCAACAGCGCCTGCCTGTCTCCATTGCCAGGTCCCCACATTTGTTCATCTAGCCCCAGACTGCCCAACTGACAGTAAGACAGCTCTGCCGCCGCTGTATCAACTGGCACCAGTGGTACACTGGCTACCGCTTGAGCATGGGGGCTAGGGGATGTAGAGTGTACCTGCCTCAACCGACTGATTCCAACCCCCATCTCCCCAGATGGTTTAGTGTCCCAAAAGACAGTCATCAGCACCACTCCTAAACTGACGGTGGCCAGGACGAGTCGTTTACGAGCGTTCTGATGAGGAAAATTGAGTCCGGTCATCTCGGTAGCTAGTGGTGCCTCAAAGCGAAGGGAAAGCTGTGAAGTTGAGTCTATGAGGTTTAACTCAAGAATCAAAACTCAAAACTCTTTAAGCGCTCCAAGCCCACATGACTGGGTTGTCATCCAGATGATCTGTGACAATCCTGCCAATCGCGTCTATTTCCTGTAGTTCACTGGGAGAAAGTTGAACATCTGCCGCTTTAGCATTTGCCGCTGCCTGTTCAGCATTTCGCGCTCCCACGATCGCGTTAGCCTGAGGTTGGGCAATGAGCCATGCCAGCGCTAGATTTCCCAGGGAAGCGTGATGGCGTTCGGCAATTGGACGGAGTTTGTCCAATGCTTGCTGGGCACGTTCATAGTTTTCGCCCTGAAACAACTTGTTTTTAGCGCGGTTATCTGCCGGGTCGAACTTGTGACCAGGTTCAAATTTTCCTGTCAGCAAGCCCTGAGCGAGGGGAGAGTAAGCAATGATTGAAATATTGTTCTCGACACAGTAGGGTGTAGCATCTCTCTCTACTCCCCGCCAGAACAAGGAATAGGGGGGCTGTAAGCTGTCTATGCGTCCGTACTGGGCTGCTTCTTCTAGCTGAATGCGGGAGAAATTAGAAACGCCGATCGCTCGAATCTTACCTTGCTGCTTCAACTTGTTCAAAGCACTCATAGTTTCTTCAATCGGCACAACTTCACTGTTAAAGGCACCAGAAGGCCAATGAATTTGGTAGAGATCAATGCGGTCGGTGTTCAGATTTTTTAAAGAGCGATCACAAGCTTCTATCACCTGGTCAAATTTCAGATGATTAGCAAAAACTTTAGTTGCATAAACCGCCTGATCTCGGACATCAGACAGGGCTTGAGCGACAATTTGCTCGGAGTGACCATCTCCGTATACTTCAGCCGTATCTACCGTCGTGATTCCAGCTTCAAAGGCCGTCCGGATTGCTTTGGTGGTGTCACCATCCTCAATCCCTACCCACATCTTCTTACCAGCCTGCCAAGTCCCCATCAAAATAGGTGTAATCTCTATTCCAGAATTACCTAAGTGCCGTTTTTCCATAGAAATAATCCAAATTTATTTCACTACAACTACTGGTGTACCAGGTCTGACTTGACGAAACAACTGCTCAACATCCTGGTTATACATCCGAATACAGCCGTGGGAGGCTGGCTTGCCTACTGACTCAGGGGTAGGAGTACCATGAAAGCCAATCCAATTTTTACCGTTTGTCCAAAATCCAATCCAGTAATGGCCCAAAGGATTTTCCGGGTCGCCTCCTGGAATAGATTCGCCGGTAAAAGGGTGTATCCAAGTAGGATTGTGGACCATCTGGAGGACTTGAAAGTGACCAGTTGGAGTCTCCCAACCTGCACGACCAATGGCGATCGGATAAATCCTACTTCGTAATACCCCATGGTAAAGAGTGACTTGACGGTGACTAAGACTGATCTCTAGGTTAGGTTTAGTGAATACGTCGTACAAAGCTTGGTCTGGCTTAGCAACTGGACTAGCGGTTTTACTTTGAGCAGCAGTTGGCTCAGACGCTAATGATGCTTGAGGTCTGGCATACAACCCAAATACACAGATTAAACTAGCTAGACTTATGACTTGCTTCAGCATCTTTGATGATTAATTTGTACGGGAAAACTATACAGGCGGAACCGATACGAAAGCAATAGAAGCACCACTAAGTAGATAGGCGCAAATAAAGCTAAGCATCTTACAGAATGTAGACTGCCAGTCTTCTGGCAGTGTCCTATGCCCCAGGCCTCATGCCCCACCTTAACAAATCATTGTTTATTTCCTACCGCTCTACCTTATCATTCATACTCAATAAAGCTGAAAAACCCGGCTTCTTAAAGAAACCGGGTTCCTCAAAACCCGTCTCGATTATTGTGGTGAGCTACCAAGAAATTACCAAAGCGCTCTTACACCGCCACTATTAGATGGCCGAGTGGTTGAGCCTGAACTGCCGCCACTGTTGGATGGAGTTGTGTTATCGCCACCTGTAGAAGGAGTGGTGTTGTAAGTACCACCTGTGGATGGGGTCGTCATCGTTCCCGATCCACTGTTAGATGGGGTTGTGGTGTTGTCGCCACCTGTAGATGGGGTCGTCATCGTTCCCGATCCACTGTTAGATGGGGTTGCAGTGTTGTCGCCACCTGTAGATGGGGTCGTCATCGTTCCCGATCCATCCGAAGATGGAGCGGTGCTAGGAGTACCAGTTGTAGAGGGGGTGTTTGTTGGATTTCCGCGACCACCAGCTCCGGTAGAAGGTGAACCAGTATTGCTTGCTCCACCCATGGATGGGCTAGAAGTTGCTCCACCCTGGTTTGTGCCGTTTGAGTCAGTTGTTCCACCAGGAGAAGCTGCTGGGGTCGTGCCTCCAGCATCGTTGCTGGGTCCGCTACCTGCTGTGGAGTCCCGAGCTATGAGCTGCCCTGAATTGTTCAGCGCCAATGCCGGAAGACTGAGGAGAACACTAGCAGTAGCGACTCCCACGAAGCTAGCAAGGGTTGTTAGCATTTTACTGTTTCGTCCGTTCATGTGATCTCCTTATCTTTATGCGGATTACATCGTGGGCTTTTTTGCCATTTCGTCTAGCCTTAGACAAGTTGACTACCTAAACTTCCTCTGTACTGGAATCAACGCCAGTTGCAAATTTAGAGACACGCTAATCAAAGCCCACTTTATGAAAGTTAACCTCGTTGTCTTTTTTACTCTTCTGTCTGAGGGTTAGTCTCGTTTGACTAATTTTGCAAGTATGAGTACTTTTTTCTTAACAAATCGTTTAACATTCTGCCTACGGATAGATGCAGATTGTCTGTCTAAAGACGCTAAACCATTTGCGAACAATTTGTAGAGACGTTACATGTAAAGTCTCTACAGAGAATGACTAATCCTCCTCTTCATCCAAGATTTCTGCTGACTGCATGTGTTGAGGCGGGATAGCAGCAATAATTGCGTCTATCACTTTTGCCACAGGGATAATCTCTAAATCTAGATCTGGAAAGGTTTGTCCCTTCGGCACGATCGCTCGCTTAAAGCCCAGCTTGGCAGCTTCTTTAAGGCGGAGTTCCATCTGAGACACCGCTCGCACTTGCCCGCCAAGTCCTACTTCGCCAATCAAAACAGTACGAGGGTCAACAATGCGATCGCGGAAGCTCGCCACAACCGCGATCGCAATTCCCAAATCCACAGCTGGCTCCTCCACACTCAGACCACCAGCTGAAGCTACATAAACATCTAATTTTGATAAGGGAATACCGACTCGTTTTTCTAACACTGCTAGTATTTGCAGCAGCCTGTTGTAGTCAATGCCGGTTGTAGAGCGTCGCGGCGAGGAGTAACTCGTAGGACTTACGAGCGCTTGCAGTTCCACCACAATTGGACGAGTGCCTTCACAAGCGACAACCAGAGCAGTACCAGGGGCAACGTCCTCACGATTGCCTAGAAACAATTCTGAGGGATTGGCAACTTCGCGTAATCCCCGGTCAATCATTTCAAATACACCAATTTCGTGAGTTGCTCCGAAACGATTTTTCACTGACCGTAGCAGTCGGTGACTCGCAAAGCGATCGCCCTCAAAGTAAAGCACCGTATCAACCAAATGTTCTAAAACCTTCGGTCCCGCGATCGCTCCTTCTTTTGTCACGTGTCCCACAATCAACAGCGTGATGTCCTCGCGTTTTGCTACCTGCATCAACGCTGAGGTACATTCCCGCACCTGAGCTACAG
>CAXUIV010000492.1:0-4165 GCA_964250875.1 uncultured bacterium | reverse complement strand
TCGGCTGCAAGTTTTGCTTGCGCTAGCTCCACAGTCTGGTGTTGTGCCCGATTTAGTAAGTGCTGGTTCTCATTAAGAGCTATTTCTAGCCGCTGGGTGCGTTCCGTCACTCGTTGCTCCAATGTACTTACCATATCCGCTAATTGAGCCACCATTGAGTTAACGCCGTCCTGCAAAACACCAATTTCATCTGAGGACAGTGAGGCATTAACTCTAGTGGTTAAATCTCCAGCTTCTACTCTTCTTAAAACCCGTAGCAGTTGATTGATTCGGGCAGAGATCATGAAATTAAAGAGCAGGATAGTAGCAATTGAGGTGAAAATAACACACACCACAGAACCTGCTACAAAGGTTAGGGTAAGCAACTGTTTTCGCTGTTCAACTTGCCCCGTCCCTACTTTAATGTACAAAAAACCTATCAGTTTTCCATCTTCAAGGCGCAGCGGTGTGATACTGACTAAACCATTAGACACTTTCATCGCAGCGCTGTGAATCATCTTCTCATCCAACTGGTCAGCAAATTCCATGCTGACATTGTCTACCTTGCGTCCAACATAGGTAGGGTTTAGGGAGTAATATATTTTTTTGTTAACGCCAATTAACAGTCCGTCTAGTAAGCCTTCCCCAACTAGATTTTCCATAACGGCGCGATCGCCTACAGCTTCATAGCTCAACAAGCCTTGAGTGATAAGCGTACCAGGAACTTGAATTTGAGTTGCAAGCGACTGGTCGATCTCGAAAGAGAAACGGTCGATGTAGTACAAACCAATCAAAGACAGGGTAATGATCTCTATGATCAGGACCGCAAGACCTATCTTGAATGTTAAGCTTTTGAGAAACTTTTGAGGAGTTTTTATCATGTTTTTCAAATATTTTACTAGCTTTAATAAAAAGTTACTTAACTTGTAATGTAATCTGCTTGTAAGCTTGGGTAGCATTAACTTTGCCTGTTAACAGATTCCTAATTACAGTTTTCAGATCTTCATTTAGATTTTTATTTTGTTCTCCAAATATATATCCAGAATAGTTAGAGTAGTGAACATTCGCGCCAAACTTAGCTGTAATTTCACTTTGAAATTTTTCAAATACGTCTGTTCCAATCTCTGCTACAGAGAAATTTCCCTGAATGCCTGTGGGATTTTTAGTGTAGCGCACCCATTTTTCAGCAATCTTTGGTCTACTCCAAAACAACATTAGCTTGATCGCTTGATCGCGATTTGGCGCGTTCTTTGGTACAGCCCAAGTAGGAATATAGCCACCCAGATAGTGATTGACTTTTTGAAAAACTGGCAGTTCAACTGGCACTATTTTAGTCATCTCGTTTTTGTTAATACCTCGCCAGTGACTGTACATCCAGGTACCGCCAACGTAAAAAAGTACTTTATCCTCTAAAACAAGTTGCCTAGTGTCAAACCAAATATTCTCATTGTGTGAGCTAATCAACGGATTGTATTTGCCCAAAGCTTCAAACGCCTGAAATGTTTTGAGTAGGGCTTCCTGTTTTCTAGCTGTTCCTACCTCAGCTTTTGCTTGTTCAAAATCCTCGATCTCTGACTTGATTAGGTTTTGAAATAGAATCTCCAAAGTCGTCCAATCTTTACTTTCATAAAAAGCACCAATGTTTGTACTATTTCTTCTGTTATGTCTGTAGACTGCTTCAACACAATCTAACAAATGTTCAAACGTCATATCTTGATGTTGAATCTTAATACCCAGTTTACTAGCAACATTTGCATTGTAATAAAGTGCATAGTAGTATCCTTCTATATGAGGCCCAACTAGGGTGTTTCCTGTTTGCTTCTTATATTCAGGATTGTTTGAGATAAATGGTTTTTGTGTTTTAGTAAAGCCATTTACCCTTCCAAAGTCAACCAAGTATTTCTCTCCCCACTGCCAATCACCTAATTGATCTGCCACAAGAGCGTAAATGTTGTCGTCTAGCCAAACGATATCCCATTCAATTCTGCCTGACTGCAACATCTTGACGATCAATTTAGCAGCTTCAACTTTTCCAGAAAGTCCTATCTCTCGCCAGAACTTGAGATTTATCTCTGTGTTCTGATTTAAAAAGGCAAACTCTTGAGCCACCTCACGAACAAGCGTTTCGCGCTTGTCCTCATGTAACCAATGCCCGATCCAATTCAGCTTAGTCAGTTGAGCTGCCGTATCGCTGTTGTGAGTACTTGCTTGAGATGAAATTCCTTCATCTATTTGTGGTTTGGTGCCTGAACGAGTATTTGTACAGTGAGTTAATCCTAAACCGAGTAGGAATAGAGGAAGTCGAGTAAACTGACGACGTTTCATTCGGATGCATTGTTGATTAGATTAGTTTTCTCACGAAAGACCACTAGACGCGGTTGTTGTTGGCAGACATCACTCAGGGTGTCTAGCTATATATTTCCCAAAAGTGAACTCAGACTAACTGAGTTCATGCACTAGCTATGGGACACTGCCCATCCGAAATCAAGTCAATTGTGTGATAAAAGGGAGTCATGCTGATGCTGACTGCAACTCCAACATGCCGCTGCTTGACCCCAATCAAAGCTATACCTTCAGTCGCTACTTCGAGCTTGGCTTGGAAGCGAAGGAACTCGCTCAAGAATTCGGTTACAGTCTCACCCGAAAACTGATCGAGCTACCCCAATTTCCCGGAGAACTTGATCGTCTGCAAGAATTGCGCGATCGCATCGAAGAGGTGTTGCCCTATGTGCCGCTGACGAATGAACTTGCCAGACGGGAAATCCTTATCTCACGGGTTGTGACCGAGTTGATTCACTACACCCAAGCTGAGCTTAGAATTGAGTATGGGCTGAAGGTTTCCAATTGGCTCCAGGGCAGTCTGGATTATTTGCTGCGCGTGAGTCCAGTCGATCAACTGATATATATCTTCATCTGTTAGTGTGTGTACAATACTCACAATTCACTCCTAAACGGCAATGGTTCAAACTTCTACCAAACCCTTGACCCTCGACGAATTTCTCAAGCTGCCGGAAACCAAACCAGCCAGCGAATTCATCGATGGTCAAATTATCCAGAAGCCCATGCCGCAAGGAAAACACAGCACAATTCAAGGCGATTTTGTTCCAGCCGTTAATAACGTTCTCAAACCTCACCATATCGCCCGCGCCTATCCTGAGCTGCGCTGCACATTTGGAGGCAGGTCAGTTGTACCTGATGTCACGGTGTTTACCTGGGAACGAATTCCCCGCGATCCGAGCGGCAAAGTCTCTAATACCTTTACCATTGCCCCCGACTGGACTATCGAAATCCTTTCCCCTGACCAAAGCCAAACCAAAGTCGTTCTCAACATTCTCCACTGCCTTGCCCACAGCACCCAGATGGGATGGTTAATCGATCCAGACGAGGAACTTGTGTTTGTCTATTTCGCCGATCGCACCCTCGCAGTGTTTAAAGAACCGAGCGATCGCATCCCTGTCCCAGCCTTTGCCGAGTCCTTCAGCCTTACTGTTGAGCAACTCTTCAGTTGGTTAGAGGAATAAAGCAGTGTCCGCAAAATCTCTCGAAGGCTTAAGGGGCAAGCTCGCGGAACAATGGATCGCAATCCTCACACCCGCTTTTGTCTTTTGATCAGGTGGAGCCGCCGGACTCCAGCGCTTTCTCGATGCCTATGCAATTTGCCATGTCATTTACTGCTCACACTCTTAGTGGTGCAGAAAACTGCTGAGAAGCTTACGGCGTAGGGATAACGATAATGATAGAGAAAAGGGGCGCTGATCGTGGTTCGATTGTTTTAGCAAAAAACAGAGCCACGTCAAATCAGGAGTACGCCCCAACTTTATCGTCAACTACTTTCCCAGCTTGGTCAATGGCTCGTCCCCAGAGATCTTCGTCATCTGAAGAACTGTGCGGAGATTGTGGCGGCCATCTTAGAATCGGAAAGTGCAAGTCTCGCTCACTGGATACCGTTTCTGAGCCATCGTGACTGCCAAGCTCGGAGCCACATGGAGCGGTTGAGCTACTTTATGCATAACCCAGAGATTGGGCAGGAGCTGTTCTACGCACCATTAATTCGGCAATTGCTGCCAGAATGGGCAGGGCAAGAACTGATCCTAGTGATGGACACCAGTATGTTTTGGGATAGTTATTGCTTGATTGAAGTCTGTCTGGCGTGGGGTGGTCGCTCCATGACTCTAGCTCAAACTGG
>CAXUIV010000491.1:0-4192 GCA_964250875.1 uncultured bacterium | reverse complement strand
ATGAAGATCTGGCTGGAAGTCATACTATGGGTGATTGTGGACTCTTCGGGCAACATATTCATTACCCGAGGAATGAAGCAGGTGGGTGAGGTCGATACACTGCAAGCACAACAGCTTCTGCGGCTAGCGCGTCGGGCGTTGAGCAATCCGATGATCGGACTGGGGGTTTTGTGCATGACCATTGCCTTCTTCTTGTTCATTACCCTATTGAGCAAGGCAGATCTCAGCTTTATCCTGCCGGAGACAGCCCTCGGCTATCCAATCAGTCTGCTAGGTGCCCGCTACATTCTTAAAGAAAAAGTGACAACAGCACGACTCATCGGCACTATCCTTGTCTGCATTGGCGTTGCTTTGGTTTCGTTCACCAATGCCAGGTAAACACTCATAGAGTCAGCACTGCGGTTGAAATATGACGTATTTGTCCCAACTATTCATTCATCTATCTTTAAACTATGCTGTGGAAGGCACTGGACACTGCTTTCAGTTTCTGACCTTGACTCTTTGCCTGTCAGCAATATGGTACTACTGCTATGCAATTTATGCGGCAGTTGAATTCTTCTCCCAACCGCAGAAATTCGATCCCGACTTCCGCCCACCGATGACAGTGCTGAAGCCAGTGTGTGGACTCGATATTGATGCTTACGAAAATCTCGCTTCCTTTTGCCGCCAAGATTACCCAGAGTATCAAATTGTTTTTGGCGTTCGCGATCAGAAAGACCCTTGCGTGGAGGTTGTGCAAAAGATTATCGCTAACTTCCCAAACCGTGATATTCAGCTAGTCGTGAACGATCGCACGATTGGAGCAAATCTTAAAGTTAGTAATCTGGCGAATGCGGCAACCGCAGCCAAATATTCAATCCTGTTGATGGCGGACAGCGACATTCGAGTGGGACCAGACTACTTAAGACGAGTAGTCCAGCCGCTACGCGACCCTATGGTGGGCGTCGTCACCTGTTTGTACCGTTCACGGATTCGGAATTGGGCAGCAGCGCTGGAAGCGATTGGGACTTCAACTGATTTCCATGCTGGCGTCCTTGTCGCCAGGAAGCTGGAGGGAGTGAAGTTTGCCCTAGGATCAACGATCGCCATCCACAAGACTGTACTCGAAGAGATTGGTGGATTTTTGGCAATTGCTGATTATTTGGGAGATGACTTCCAGCTGGGCCACCGGCCTGCTAAAGCAGGTTATGATGTTGTACTCTCCGATTATGTTGTTGATCACGTACTCGCCACTGGCAGCATTACCGATCTTGCTTACCATCAAATCCGCTGGGCCAGAGGAAATCGATTTTCGCGGCCCTGGGGCTATCTAGGACTGATCTTGACACACGGCATCGTTACTAGCTTGTTATTTCTAATCGCGACAGTTGGGTCTAAGATTGGCTGGGTGATGCTGTGTGTCACCTGGAGTACAAGGTTAGCCTTGGGATGGGTGGTCGGGGTGAGGGGTCTTAAAGACCCAGTTGCCAAAAAATTTCTGTGGCTCATTCCCCTAAGCGATCTGCTCAGCTTTACGCTGTGGTGCTACAGTTTTGTTGGCAACACAATCGAATGGCGCGGTCAAAGACTGAAGCTGACAAAAGGTGGCAAGCTAGTGCCACTAACTGCTAATTCTTCTAAAATCCTGTCAGGATGAAGGTCCAAAGCAGCGGCTGTAACAAATGATACCGCTGACATTCTCTCTAAAAAGGCTTGTGCAATCTTGTATTTTTTTGCTATCCATCCTACATAAGTCGTTAGCAAAACTCGTGCTGTAAGGAAGAATTCTGGATGACTGATACTCTGAAACCTGTTTCTGCAAGCATGGTGCAACCAGCTACTACCGCTGAGGCACAGTCCGGCACGACCGACAGGAGAACTCGCTACGTTCCCCTAAATCATCGACGTATCCTGTGCATCTTTCCCAAGTACAGCCACTCCTTTGGCACTTTTCACCATGCTTATCCCCTTAAAGGTGTCCGGGCTTTCATGCCACCTCAGGGGATCTTGATCGTGGCTGCCTATTTACCGCAAGAATGGGATGTTCGCTTCGTTGATGAGAACGTTCGCCCAGCGACAAGATCTGACTACAGATGGGCAGATGCTGTCATTGTGAGCGGTATGCACATTCAGCGTCCACATGTCAATCGAATCAACGACCTGGCTCACCGAGAAGGCAAAATTACAGTCGTAGGAGGTCCCTCGGTGTCTGGCTGCCCAGAATACTACCCCGACCTGGATATTTTGAGACTGGGTGAACTGGGAGATGCCGATGATCAGCTGATCGAGTATTTGGATCGACACAGCGATCGCCCAGCAGAGCAAATTCGGTTTGAAACCAAAGAGCGGTTGCCACTCAGTGAGTTTCCCATCCCCGCCTACCATTTAATCGACTTCAAACAGTATTTCCTGGCGAATATCCAGTTCTCCAGCGGTTGTCCCTACCGCTGTGAGTTTTGCGACATTCCTGAACTGTATGGTCGCAGTCCCCGCCTTAAAATGCCAGAACAGGTTTTAAGCGAACTGGATGCGATGGTGGCAGCTGGTCACTCGGAAGCTGTTTATTTCGTGGACGACAATTTTGTGGGCGATCGCCGCGCTGCCATGCAGCTGCTGCCTCACCTCATAGACTGGCAAAAGCGCAATGGCTACCCCGTTCAGTTTGCCTGTGAAGCCACACTGAATTTGGCCCAAAGCCCCAAACTGCTGGAGATGATGCGCGAGGCTTACTTCTGTACGGTTTTCTGTGGCATTGAAACACCTGAACCAGAGGCACTGCATGCAATCTCCAAAGACCAAAACCTCAGCATGCCGATTTTAAAGGCGGTTGAGGTCTTAAACAGCTATGGAATGGAAGTGGTATCAGGCATCATTATTGGACTAGATACCGATACCCCAGAAACGGCAGAGCGGATTTTAGAGTTTGTGCGTTTGTCCCAGATTCCGATGCTGACGATTAACCTGCTCCACGCCTTGCCCCGAACACCTCTATGGCGCAGATTAGAGCTGGAAGGACGGTTAGTGTCTGACGAAAACCGTGAATCCAACGTCGAATTCTTGATGCCGTATGAACAAGTCATTGAGATCTGGCAACGGTGCATTACCACTGCCTACGAACCGGAGTTTCTGTATCAGCGGTTTGCTCACAGCAGGGAACACATCCGCCCCAACCGCATCCAGCCTCCTAATAGCCCAGCTCGTGTCTCCCCAGCTAATATTCGCAAAGGTTTGACCCTCCTGGCCAATATCCTAGTGCGTGTAGGTCTTTTTGGCAACTACCGCAAAACGTTTTGGAAAATGGCCTTACCAGCTCTGAAAGCAGGTGAGATCGAACACCTAATCAGCGTGGCGCTGGTAGCCCATCACCTGATTCAGTTTACTCAAGAATGTTCCACTGGCAAAGAGTCAGCCTCATTCTACTCTCAAAAACTACGGTCGCCTCAAAATCAGGTTGAAGCCAGCCGTTGACCCGCTAATAATATGAAGGACTAAGTCGCGGTTTTTGGGCTATGTTACGTTGGCTTGCCCTTGTTCTTAGCGTCTGCCAAAGAACTCCCTAGTGTCACAGATGACGCGGACTTCCTTATGTGCTTTCATATCTGTTCCACTTAACAATTTCTCTTGCTCTCATGTTTGGGTGTACATTGAACACACATTTTAATATAATAGAGTTTATAGGGCAGATGAGATGAAGGAGCAAGTATCGTGCTGTATGAAGGAGTTGCAAGTCCAAAAGAAGAGCGGCTGTCGATTCGGGCTTCTGAGCCGGAGAAAAAGATTCTCCGTCAAGCCGCCCAAGTGCGGCATATGAATGTAAGTCAATTTGTACTCCAAGCGTCTTTGGATGCAGCCCATGCTGTTTTAGCCGATCAGACAGAATTCCGCCTCCCACTTGAACAGTGGGAAGCTTTCTGTGAACGCCTGGATGCTCCAGCCAAGACTATACCTGCATTGCAGCAGTTGTTCAGCGAAGCAGAGCCTTAAAATGGCTAAAGCCGAAGATCTTAATCCAGTTTTGCTTACGAAAACCCACGAGACCACCAGGTTTGATTGCGGCAAGCCAGCACTCAATGACTTCCTATATAAGTACGCGCTTCAAAACCAGGTAAGTGGAGGAACAAGAACATATGTGCTAGTGCGTAGCAATCATGTGGTTGGCTAAGCTGTCGTGCATTTAAATCGTGTTAAGAGCGTTGCCCTTGTTTTTGATTTT
>CAXUIV010000490.1:0-4202 GCA_964250875.1 uncultured bacterium | reverse complement strand
CTCAAAATTGTGAAGGAAGCTGTTCAATGAAGCTGGCTTCGATTAGGCTGTGCAACTTTCGCCAATTTTATGGCAAAACTCCAGAGGTGCTGCTGGCATCAGGCAAAGAACGCAATACTACAGTCATTCACGGCAACAATGGAGCCGGAAAAACGGGGCTGCTGAATGCGTTTACCTGGGTATTGTACGAAAAATTCAGTGCAGCTTTTGCTTCTGTTGAGCAGTTAGTGAACAAGCGGGCGATCGCTGAAGCTAAGGTAGGGGATGCTGTAGAGTGCTGGGTTGAAGTTACCTGGGAGCATGATGGCAAACGCTACCGGGCTAGACGGATGTGCCGCGTTTACAAGAATGAAACCGACTTTAACCCTGGTAAAAGTGAACTGTATATGCAGGTTGCTGGGGATGACGGACGTTGGTACCTACCACCAGAACCACCGGAAGAAGTGATTGGGCAAATTCTGCCCGGTAGTCTGCATCAGTATTTTTTCTTTGATGGGGAGCGAATCGATCACATTGTCCGGTCTGAGAAGAAGCCGGAAGTTGCTGAAGCTACCAAAATGTTGTTGGGCGTGGAGGTGCTAAATCGCTCCATCAAGCATCTAGGGGAAGCAAAGAAAGCTTTGGAGAACGAGTTGAAAATAATTGGCGACTCGGAGACGAAGCAGCTATTAAAAAAGCAGGAAAAAGTTGAACAAGACATTGAAGAACTGGCAAATCGGCAAGCCGAGATTTTGCAGGAACTGGAATACCAACGAACTATAAAAAAAGAGACAGGCAGCCGGTTACAAGAACTGAGCGCCGCTAGAGAGCTGCAAGAAAGACGCCAGGAACTAGAGGCTCAAAAAGCATTAAACCAAGAGAATCTCAGACAGCGGAAAGCGGTGTTGAAACGGGCTATTTCAGCTAGAGGCTACACTATGTTTTTAAGTGAGATCACAACTCAATTCCGTTCAATTGTCAGCAATCTACGGCAGCAAGGCGATTTAACGGCAGGAATTTCGCGAGAATTTATCGATGATTTACTGACGCAGCATCGCTGTATTTGCGGTACAGAACTCCACAAAGGCACTAAATTTCATAAGAGTGTGAGTAGCTGGCTAGAAAAAGCCGGAGCGGCGGCTGTGGAGGAGACAGCGATTCGCATGGATGTCCAGGTGAATGAGATTGATAAGCAAGTACCCACATTTTGGGAAGAAATTGACAGAGAGCAAGCCGCTATTAACCAGTTAAGGCAGATCATCTTTCAGATTGAGCGGCAACTGGGTAACATTGAAGACCAGTTAAGAAGCGATCCTAGAGAAGAAATTAGCAACCTGCAAAAGCGGTTAGACGAAGTTGAAGTCAAAATCCAAGATCTAACGCTAGAACAAGGAGCAAATCAGCAGCAGACTGCTAACTTCAAGACGGAAATTGACAGTTTGAGTAAACAAGTTGCCAAGCAGCAAATGAATGAGGAGAGGCAGTCACTCGCCCAACGACGCATTGCTGCCACTCAAGACGCCATTCAACGGTTAACAGAAGTCAGGATTCGGCAAGAAAGACAGTTTCGTGTGCAGTTAGAGAAGCGGGTTCAAGAGATTTTTGGTGAAATTTCCTTTACGCCCTACCTGCCCAAAATCAGTGAGAAATACGAGTTGACGCTGGTAGAAAGTACGGTTGGTATAGAGGTACCAGTTGCCGCTTCCACTGGCGAAAATCAGATTCTCAGTCTGTCATTCATCGGTGGCATCATTGACAGGGTACGTGAGTGGAGCGAAAACAAGATGCTGATGGTGCCAGACAGCAGCACGTTTCCAATTGTGATGGATTCGCCTTTTGGTAGTTTAGATGAAATCTACCGGCGGCAGATTGCGAAGACAATTCCCCAACTAGCAAATCAACTGGTTGTCTTAGTCACGAAAACTCAGTGGCGGGGTGAAGTTGCAGCAGAGATGGTAAAGCGAGTCGGCAGAGAGTATGTGCTGACCTATTATTCTTCTAAACCAAACTGCGAGCAAGATACTATAGAGCTAGCGGGCGATCGCTATCCTTTGGTAAAGCAAAGCCCTAATGAGTTTGAATATACTGAGATTGCAGAGGTAAATCTCAGCGGTATGTTCTAGGCAGCCACTCAAGTTGGCAACAGCTTTTGAGTTGTCGCTCTCACGACACCGTCAGCCGCTAGGTTATGCTTGGACTGAAACTGCTTAACAGCCTTGTCAGTTGCCGCGTCAAAGATACAGTTAGCCCTAGTTAGGCTAATTCCAGCTTTTCGTAGTGCCACCTGAAGTTTGCCTACATCAGCGCCAACCTGGACTGGTTGAGTGAGTCTGAGAACGCGAGGACATTCCTTGATGTCAGGAAAGCCTTCCGCAGGGCTGTAGAGGAGCCGCTGATAAGTGACGTCTCCTAGCACACCATCTTCTAAGAGTTGGTCTTTGGGGTAGCACTCGTTCCACAACTGTTGAAATGCTCCAACCTGGTAGCCACGAATGTCTTGGATGTCATCTGCTGTGCAGTCGAAGTGCATAGTTTCTGCTGCCAGCTTTTGCCACCCATGGTCCTCTAGTATTGGTTTCCAGCCGTCAGCATCGTCACAATCAAAGGCGCTGGCGTTTTGATGGTTTGACTGACCTGGATAGCCAACCAATTGAAATTGACACGGATTGCCATCTAGCTGCAGCTGATTCAGGTTGTAGAGCTGTGCTTGAGCTGCAATAGTTCTGAGAGCAGAGTTGATCTTCAGTTTACGATCAGGCGCAGCTGCGATCGCTTTCTGTAAAGCATACCTGCCTGGGGCTTGCAACCATGGGTAGACTTCAGGGGCTAAGTCAACATTAAGGTCATCAATTTTTACAAGTAGACCTGGATGATTGCGGTTGACAATGGCAATCAGCTGGTTATTCAGCCCTTGAGTTTGTAGCGTGCTACACCCGGAACAATCAGCTCCAGGACGAATATCTTTAATCAGCATATAGAGGCACCGTCCTCAAGCGTACTCTTATGGGTTCACATGGGCATATTAATTATAAACATGGCGATCAGACACTTTCTATCAAAAAAACAAGAAGTCAGGAGCGATTAAAATAATGGCTGATAATAGGATCAAGGTGGCTAAAGATAAAGCTGATTTAGTTAAAGCTTTAACAGCGTCAGATGATACAACTGGACCTTTCCAGACCTATGCTGATGTGCTAGTGTTTGCCGCCGCGCTGGGAGCAAAGCGGAGCAAGCGATCGCCTTTAGGGGAAGTCTCTAAAAGAGATCCAGCGCCAATCCACCAAGAGACTTTTACGACTAGGGGATATGAGCTAGTCATCAAATTACTAGCAATGGCTGAAACTCAAGATAAACAGATTCTTTCGTCCAATGAGGAGGAATATGATGATAGACGCACTCATATTTTTGAAGAATACGCCAACGGTGGGCTTGAAGTTCTACGCAGTGAACTACGTGGAGCAGTAGACTATACAGAAAGAATTTTGTTAATTTTAATTTCTGAAAGATTCAATCGCAACTCCAAAGATGAGATCGACCTTAGCAGCCTCATGTAGGGTGTGGACATGTTGGTACATAGTTAGGTAACGAACTACAAACTATACTTGACAATTAGGACAGTAGTAGTAACGTCGTCCTCCTGAAGTCGCTTTCACAATCGCTGTACCGCAGATGAAGCAAGGCTGGCCTTGGCGGTTGAACACGTAATGGCGGTATTCGCGGCGGGTGTATCCCTGATCGCGCAGTTGAGCCACCAACTGTAGGTCATTGGTGATGCCGTGGGTGACGTAGGACTGATGGGTGACTGATTTAACAGCTTTAGCAAGTTGGTAAATCTGATCAGAATGGCAGTTCATGGGACGGCGCTCAGGATGGATTCTCGCGACAAACAAGATTTCGCTGCGCAGGTAGTTACCCAAACCACAGAGAAAGTGTTGGTCTAGCAGCAAAGAGGTGAAGCGGCGTCTACGCCAGCGCGGGTCTTGAAACCGCTCGTTCACCTGTGCAACTGTCACTGACTCATTCAGAACATCGGGTCCGAGTTGACTGAGAAATGGGTGGGTAGTGATTTGAGCTTCGTTCAGCACCTCAATATCAGATGCACTGTAGAGCAACGCCGATTTCTGCTCATTGTGAATGGCAAGACGGAGTTGGCGCTCTGTGTCTGGGTAGGAGTAAGCATCTCTGATCACCCATTTACCATAGAGTTGGTTGTGACTGTAGAC
>CAXUIV010000489.1:0-4205 GCA_964250875.1 uncultured bacterium | reverse complement strand
CAGAACTGCAAAAACAAAAGCTGGAGCAATATCTGGTTGATCGGCCTTGTGAAGTGTGTCAGGGAAAGCGTCTTAAACCAGAAGCTTTAGCAGTGCGGCTGGGGCAGTATCGAATTCTGGATTTAACGAGTGTTTCGATTCGCGAGTGTCAGCATCGGGTGAACGCTATGCATCTGAGCGATCGCCAATTTCAGATTGCCGATTTGGTCCTGCGGGAAATTAAAGCCAGACTGCAATTCCTCTTGGATGTGGGGTTAGATTACCTCACTCTTGATCGCCCAGCGATGACTCTCTCCGGTGGGGAAGCCCAGCGCATCCGGTTGGCGACCCAAATTGGTTCTGGGTTAACTGGAGTCCTCTATGTGCTGGATGAACCTAGCATTGGGCTGCATCAACGAGACAACGGTCGTCTGCTGCAAACGCTGACAAAACTGCGGGACTTGGGCAACACTCTGATTGTGGTGGAACACGATGAAGAAACAATTCGTGCCGCTGACCACATTGTTGATATCGGTCCCGGCGCTGGTATGCACGGAGGGTATGTAACAGCGCAGGGTGACTTGGAGGCGTTACTGGTCGCGACTGATTCCTTGACGGGTGCTTATTTGTCAAGACGTCGGGTGATTGAGACACCGGCTGAGCGGCGGCAGGGAAATGGGCGGTCGCTCATTCTCCAAAATGCTCACCGCAACAATTTAAAGCACATTGATGTCGAAATTCCCCTTGGTAGCCTGGTCTGTATCACTGGTGTATCTGGTTCCGGTAAATCTACGCTGATCAACGAACTGCTCTACCCAGCCCTACAGCACCACTTCACCCGCAAAGTACCTTTCCCTCAAGATCTAGATGCTCTTAAGGGGCTAGGTGCTGTTGATAAAGCGATCGTCATCGACCAATCCCCCATCGGACGCACTCCCCGTTCTAACCCAGCCACCTACACTGGCGTCTTTGATGTAATTCGGGATGTATTTACCCAGACTATTGAAGCTAAAGCTAGGGGCTACAAGCCGGGGCAGTTCTCTTTCAACGTTAAAGGTGGACGTTGCGAAGCCTGTGGAGGGCAGGGCGTCAATGTGATTGAGATGAATTTCCTGCCAGATGTTTACGTGCAGTGCGAGGTCTGCAAAGGTGCCCGCTACAACCGCGAAACTTTGCAGGTGAAGTACAAAGGCAAATCTATTGCTGACCTGCTCAGCATGACGATTGATGAAGCGCTAGAGCTGTTTAAAAATATCCCTAAAGCTGAAATCCGGCTGCAAACTTTGGTTGATGTGGGATTGGGGTACATTCAACTGGGACAGCCTGCAACGACTCTATCTGGCGGCGAAGCCCAACGGGTAAAACTGGCGGCTGAACTATCGCGTCGAGCTACAGGTAAAACTCTCTATCTGATCGATGAACCGACAACAGGTTTGTCTTTTTATGACGTCCATAAGCTGTTGGATGTGTTGCAACGCCTGGTGGATAAGGGCAATTCAATCCTAGTGATTGAACACAATCTGGATGTTGTGCGGTGTTCTGACTGGGTGATTGACCTGGGGCCAGAAGGTGGTGATCGCGGAGGAGAGGCGATCGCGGCGGGAACACCAGAACAGGTGGCAGAAAACCCACGTTCTTATACAGGACAGTATCTCAAACAGGTCTTGCAGCAGCATCCTCCCGTAGCTCATGTGGGTTAATACGATTTTGGATTGGAAGATTATAGACAAGCCAGCAGTTTCAGCGGTAGGAGACGACGCAAATGTGTATACACGGTCAGAGAAGATGACTGAGGGGTGAGAACCATATAGCTGATATCATTGTTGTGTGATAGAGGTCACACTCGCTACGTAGTGAGGCTCACAAAGCTGCAAAGTAACTGTCACAATCCCTCAAGGGCTTCAATCACTAGGTTTGGCAAAGAACAGACCTACAGTTAGGATCGAAGATTCTCGATAGTGCGATGCAAACCCAGAGCGTTCTACCCCAACTCACAATCAAACACTCAAAAGTTCTGAGAACTTCATCGATCAAGGATGTCTTACCAACTCACTACACGGAGATACTAGCTGAGCCAAACAAGTCATTGCTGGACACTCCTGCCGCTCAGGAGACAATTTGCCGATTTTTGCTAAAAATTGTTAAGCAATGGGCACCAGACCTGGTGCTGCATGAATTCAAAAAAATATTTATAAATCCGATTGAAGCTGGTAATTCATATTTTCAACACGCTTTAGAGAAAGTTATTCTTTCAGGAGATGAAGAAGAGTTTAAAAATATTCTGAAGAGGTCCTGCTACATATTGCTAAACAACTGGATTCCCACCAGACAGTACCAACCCGCCCAAGAATTAATTCAGCTTATTCTAAACTCTACGTCCAGTATTCATCCATCTTCTCCAGCTACAGAATCGCAAAGGAACTGGCTCGTAAATTTTATTAACAGCCAAGATCACGAAGAACTCAAGCTATTTGTCTCTAAATACGAAGACCAAGATCAGAACCATTGGAAGTGCCGTTATACTTCTTATTTACTAGCTCCTCAATATGCGAATTCTAAAAACTCAATAGAACAGCGCCAAGCTGCTATCAAACTGTCAAAGCAGATGAAAGCGCAGTTTAGATTTGATCTAGCGATGTACACAGCTCATTCCCAGCCTGTTGCATCCGACGAGAGGAAGACCCATAATCCTACAGCTCTAGGTGATGAAGCACTGCGTTTGATTAAGAAAGTTTTGGCAAAACGTGGATTGTTCAGCTATGCGAACTTAGCCAACATTTTTCTCAAACAGGTTAAACAACTTAAATATGAAAACTTTAAACAAAGCCTATTAAACTACCTGCTGTTCTCCGCAAATAATGGAGGACTAGCAGAGACCATAAAGATGAAGTTAGGGAAAGAACTAGAACTTCTTTATAAAGAATCACATGAAGAATGTCTCAATAGGTCTCTACTGATCAAAACCTGCAATCGAATCATTGAATGTTTAACAGTTGAGAAAACAGAACCTTCTTTGCTGTTTATTTCGCTAGCTTCTCAAGGAAAACCTTTGACGTTGGCGATTCTTTTGCTCAAGGTGGTTATGATTTGTCCGCCGACTCGTATTCATCTAGAAGTTTGTATGGCTAAGCTGATTAAGTACTATGAACGTTACTCGCAACAGGAATGCCAGTGGGTGATTGATTTTTTAGAAGTTTCAAAAATTACCCTGGCTATTTACACAGAAAATATTCAATATAATTTGGTTGATATGGAAGATGATGGTCTAGCTGGTCAGTCTATAAATCAGGAAAATGCCTGTCGAGTCTTCTCTCGTAAATGTGACTAATTCGCTGATTTACTGTGGTTAAGATAGAATTAAGGCAGTAAAAACACTGCTTTAAGATGCCAGATCCCCTGCGTCGCTTAAAATTTCTGCCGTGGCGATCGCTGCTTCAATCCGCTGCCCTAACCACCGCTCTTACTGTAGTTCTAGACTTCTTACTCGCTTTAGGTTCCACAAGCTCCCCTGTTATCCATCAGACGCTATCTCGGCTGTATTCACCTCCATTGGATTTAATTGTGACCTTTACTGTGGCAGTTGGTGTAGGGGCACTAGCAGTCTACTTGCTTGAGAGGTTAGATCGATCAAGCATCAACACTGCTAGCTTATGGACGTTGGTTCTGTGTTTAGCCCTACTGCTGTTTCTGAAGTCACTGCTGGTGCCAACCGTGTTAGTGGATGTGAACAATGAGATTCAGCTAGTAGGTATAATTATTGGTGTTTTTTGGAAAAGTCGCCCATACTGGCGGTAGAGAATCCAAAGATAGTCATGACTCGAATCAACGATCCCGCTGTAGTGGCTGAGTTGACTGAACTTTACCTTCAGTATGAAAAAGCTCTCGGCGAAAATGATGCCGACATGCTTAACAACCTGTTTTGGGATTCACCTGAAGTCTTACGCTTCGGCGCAACTGAGAATCTCTACGGTAGCGATGAACTCAAAGCCTTCCGCCAGTCGCGATCGCCTGTGAACCTGAAACGGGAAATATTTAACCTTAAAGTCGTTACCTTTAAGGCAGATACGGCAGCAGTAACTTTAGAATTTCGTCGGGTTGTCAACGGAGTCCTGCGCTTGGGACGCCAAAGTCAAATGTGGCGCAAGTTCCCAGAAGGGTGGAAAGTTGTCTCTGCCCACGTTTCTTACTTACCATTGGTTGCTCGGCAGGGGGCATAGGGTAGGGGG
>CAXUIV010000488.1:0-4206 GCA_964250875.1 uncultured bacterium | reverse complement strand
CAGAGCGCGACTCACCGTTCTTCTCGCGCTTTGCGTCTCGAAAAACATCTTTTTTTTTAGTGGACTTTTAACCCACAACTGAAGTTTTTCGCACAAGTAGTCTCCTGACTTTTCCCGTTAACTCTCTCAAGAGCGCTGCCAACCCTCACTCTTGTCTTGCAATTTTAACGAAGCTGACCCATGTCCTTATTACGTCGATGTTCCAGGCCCCCCACCCACGAGCGATCGCTGCCACAGCCCAAGCAACTGTTAACTCACATCTTGCATCTATCTAATAAGCTCGGAAAAAGTAAATAAAGAGTACAAAAGCGTGACATTAGAAGCAGAGTAAGACCTAAGTACTGATTAAAAATTTAAGAGACTAGCAAAGTAGTAATATTACGTAATTTCTTGAGAAAGACGACCTACCTAATTGGGGACAATCCGCAAAAATTACGTTTCAAACTATATTTCTCCATTCGGTGGTGTTGTTTCTTTTACAAGACATTGAACACTTAAGAGAACAGATACTTAGTTAAGGAATTGACATTAAAGTTTCTAGGTGCAAGATGTGAGTACACCTATAAAACCGATGGCCTTACAGGCGAGCGAGTATTTGTTAGATGAAGTTTTGTAAAAGTTGGCGTAATCTCCTGACTCAAACCTGTATGAGTCAACGGAGGTGCTTTGCCTTTGGGATGTATTTGAAGGAGATTGCTTCAGTGATGACTCATCTCAGTAGATAAAAACTTCCAGAAGTTAAAACTCACAGGTCTTGATGGCTATGAGAAGACTCCCATATTTCTCGCTTGCTCTACTAGGTTTAGTTTGTTACAGTTACTCCCCAATAATTTCGATAGATGGCGCTTGGAGGCTACCCCTTATGATTTTGGGTGGTATATTAATAGGTATTTTATCGGGAGTTATAGTTGGGGTTGTAATCGGAGCTGTAGTTGGAGAATTACGTGCTGAAGCGCAGACTATAGGGTTTGCTGTAGTTGGTGCTGTGCTTGGAGCTTCGCTCTTAGGGGTTTGTTTAGGTATTGGTTACTATCAGGTGTTAATGCTATGGCTTTTTCAGTTTACAAGTGCAGCTCATGCATTCTCGTGGCAGCAACCTCTTTTCGTGCTTAGCTGGCTTGTTGGTCCATTTTTGATACCTCTTTTGCTTCGTACTATAAGTACTAGTATGGAGCGTAAAGGATACAACCGAAACATTGTTGTCACCATCCTCATATTAACAGTTGGATTAGGAATAAGTTTAGGGCTTCTTTAAATATGTAGATTCAAATCTCTTTAATTGCCGACTGCAAGACTGGGGTTGTCTATCTACATGTCAAGCCAAACTTAGAATTTTACGCCACCCAAGCTTCTTTACATTTGAAGGTTTAGCTGCATCACCCTTTCCCTACTTCCCACTCCCCACCATTACTCAGTAATTTTTAGCAGAAAGAGAGTTATTCAACCTGGCGCTGTTCGTAGTTCTAACCGTTAGCACCTGCGGCGGTGTCGAATCAGGCGGGTAGATAAAGTCTAGCTGCACAGACTTGCGACTCCTTGGTGGCATCGTCAACCTCAGCAGTGGCGGCAACAACTGACCCATCCGGTACGATAAATGCACATAGCGAGTCTGATGCTGCCCTCCATCTATATAGCGCAGACGAACCGTGCCTCGGAAGAACTGAGATGCTAGGGACGGTTGAAAAAAGCGCAGTCCTCCTCGCGTTAGCCTATCTTCCGCTACAGGCATGAGAAGTGTCAGGGCAACAGTCTGGGGTTGGTTAGTCGCATTGTAGAGAGGCAAACTGAGGTTATATTCCACCCCATAGTTACCGTGAGCTGCGTAAGCTGTATCTGGATACCGCACGAGCAGTGGTGCCGTTTGCACGCTACCAGTTCCCAGACGGTTTCCCATTAGGGTGTCTAAAGCGTAGGAAATCGCTTGCCCGCGCTGGGGAATCGTGAAATCAGCGGCACCAACATGACCCACTAGCCGCGCCTGCCAATGAGAGCCTTGCGATACACCAGCGACACGACCATAAATCAGCTTACCGCTGGTTTGCTTTGGGGGAGTGGGGGTAAGATCGCGCGGTCCTGCTAACCTACCTGTATTTAATAGAGCCTGCCATTCTGTCAGTGTAGGAGGCCGCTCGCTACCATTGGAATTTCGTCCAGCAAATATTGCCAAACTAGCCGCATAGACTTTGCTACTGCTGCGTACTCGGATCAGGGTTGAACGACCATTCACTGGCTGGTTTGGCAGCCGCACTGGAATCGGGTGGTTCATCAACAACTGACTTTGACCGGGCGGAATGACCAACTGCTGTGGAAAATCAGCATTGCGTTTGCCACGGAGGACATCATCGACAGCGCGATCGCCTGGACCAGAATACACTGTTCCATTGGGGTTCTCGGCGTAGTGTGGCAACGGAACTGGCGGTGCTTCTTGCAGCAAATAACTTGCTGCCTGCAACACTTCCACCGTGACTGGCTGTCTGCCGGGATTATGAAACAAGTTCCCCAAATAAAGCGACCGTCCATCCCGGCGAGCATAGGTATAGTGATGCAGAAACAGATCAAATCGCCCCTGGAAGGGAAAGTTAAGGTGAGCAGCCTTAAACTTCCCACTGGGAGGGAAGGTAGAGAGCAAAATCCCCTCAGTCTTCACCCATTCAGGGCTATTGCTGTTAAACACTGGTACAGTATCCAACTGACCAGGTAGAGCCATCACTGCCTGGGGCTGCACAATTTCCTGAGATTCAACAGGTGGCGACTCTGGTTCAGACTGCGCTAGGATTGTACATCCAGAAATTTGCACAACGGGAAGAGATAGCAGCAGGACACCAACGCGTGCAAGCAGTTGCTGTTCGGGCACAGTTTGCCTAGCAATTTAGATGAACACAAAGATATTTTACTCAGGAATATTGGCAACTCTAGTTAACTGCAATAAAAAATTTAGGTTCTACTGCGAAACCAAGATCTGTATAACCCTGTTTATCTGTCACGGCAAGCCAAGAATTTTGTGGCATTTCCTTAATTTCTTGGCTTTGACGATTGCAGGAGGTACCGGCTTATGGGCGTTGACAACCACTGAAGCTTGCCTGCCGTGACGATTTGTGGAGTAGATCACCGCATAACCTATAGCATCAGCAATGTACAAAGTATCTTTTAGCTTATAGAGCTAGAGTTGCCTGGCGTAACAGGCGCTGCATTGAGGGGATTTTCTAGCAATCTATATACTTTATATTTAAATCTGGTTCGGCATTTTGCTGTGTACTGCCGTGTTCAATATTATTTTCCCTTATTAGGGACGAGCTAATAGTTAGATAAATGTATGTATAGCGACCAATAAAGAAAACACTTGTTAGTTGACGCCCCAACAACCCCAGCTCGTTTCCATTCAGGAACCAAGCAAGAGATGGAGGTCGCCTACTGCGACAGGTGAGATTATTGTTGGCCCCATGGACTTGCTTCCAAGCCCCACTGGTGCTTCAGTAGCTCTTTGTATGTCGCCTCACGCATCACCATCTGCTGATAGAGCCGGACTAAGAAGTCTTGAGCTTGCTCATGGCTCATTTGCTGTACCTGCGTTTCAAAAGAACGGATACTGAACTGTTGCTCTAGAGACAGTTGAATTGGCTGGTTCATAACTAACTCCAATAGAAGAGAGTAAATGTCATGCTTGTAGCAGTTCCATCAGATGCACTCGAACAAGGGGGTTGTACTTCCTTATTAAGAAAGATAACAATAATTTGACAACTTGCCCATACCTCAAAGTAAGTATTTGTATTAAAACACAAGATGATCGGTTAGCCTCCGAAGTTCCCTAAGGAGGTTATGGGTAGTTTTATCAAGTTGTAGATAGCAAAAATGCTCAGACTGAACAAATTCCTAGTATATATACTTAGTCGATTTCTACCATCACGACCGTAATGTTATCGTGTCCACCCTTAGCCTTGGCTGCCTTGATGAGAGCGACAACAGCTTGGTCAACGGCTGGATGGAGTTCAAGGTGAGAGGCGATCAGTTGGTCACCGAGTTCTTCAGTCAAGCCATCACTGCATAGCAGTAGGCGATCGCCGACTTGCATATTCAGCGGTTGAATATCAATTTGACGTAGGTCCTCTCGGCCCAAACAGCGGGATAGAATGTGTCGGTAAGGATGAGTCCTTGCCTCTTCCGGCTCAATGTCACCAGATTTTAGAGCGCGAGCTACCCAAGTATGGT
>CAXUIV010000487.1:3981-4226 GCA_964250875.1 uncultured bacterium | reverse complement strand
GAAGAAGCTTATGAACTCATGATGAAATGTGCCGAAACTATGCCCTACAGAAACTTCTATCAAGCATTTCCTCCCTAGCCCGACCTGATGAGTAGCACACGCAGGCTTTGCCCGAACGGTTGTAAATATCAACTGTTGGGTCGGAATGACTTATTTGAAGCAAGTTTCATCTTGAAAATCAACTTGGGATCGAGGCGAAAGGATGAGTCTTTGGTTTTGGTGCGCTGATTCAGCGTCGAGAGTTG
>CAXUIV010000487.1:3233-3837 GCA_964250875.1 uncultured bacterium | reverse complement strand
ATTACCCGTTCTCTAGCCAAGAAGCGCCCGATTGCAACCTCTAAATCATCGACGGCTAATACCTCATCGCCTCGTAAAATCACCATTTTAATCGCATTAGCACAGATACGCTCTACATCGGCACCCGTAGCATTTTCAATCCTCTCGGCAAACAAGGTTAAATCAATGCCGGGGTATCGAATCGCTGCCAGGTAGTGCTTTAGCAAGGTAACTCGTAAATCCAGGGTGGGTGGCTCAAATAAAATGACTTCGTCAAAGCGTCGCCAGACGGCACTGTCTAGCAGAGATTCATGATTAGTGGCGGCAATAAACAGACTCTGGCTCGTTGTGGTGTCGATTAATTGTGAGAGACTGTTTACCAGGCGTTTGACTTCGCCATGATCGTTAGGCGTGTTGCGATCACGAGCAATGGCATCAAATTCATCGAATAAGACAACCCATTCGTCATGCTCAACGTAATTAAATATCTTCTGAAGATTGGTTGCGGTTTCACCTAAATAGGATGAAAATACAGCCGTCAGGTTAACGTAGACAAGCGGCAAACCCATTACGCTAGCTAGAACTTTCGCCGTCTGTGTTTTGCCGCATCCAGGTGGCCCGCAAA
>CAXUIV010000487.1:1521-3223 GCA_964250875.1 uncultured bacterium | reverse complement strand
TTTTGGGTTTTAGTTTGTAAGCAGCCAGAATGTCCTGCTTGCGATTTTCCAAGACAACCTCATTCAGGGTGTCAAAGATGGTTTCCCTTAGGACAAGCCGCTCCCAGGTGAGGTCAAACCGCTTAACCTCTAGCAACGATAGCCCTGTTTCTTTATCTTTGGGAGGTTCAGGGAATTGATGCCAGGGAGCAATGTTAGATGCCAGAAGCTTGGCATTGCTGCCATTGCCATTGCCATTGCTGTTACCGTTGTGAAGGATTTTTTCAAGATCTTTAGCAAGTAGAAGATGATTTTTGCTTTTTTCTTCTTCAATCAGTTCTTGAGCAGCAGCATAAAATGCCTCTCTCTCATTGTGAGAGAAGCTTTGAAAGAGTTTTCTTAAAGTCTCCCCTCTTGCCATCTGCTGTAGTTGCTACTTGCTCCCTTAGTGTAGTACAAATGTTCTATAAACGTAAATCGCTAGCAATCTGTTAACTAGAGACCCTTCAGAGTAACACTAAAATAATGTCACCCTTTATCGCTATCCTTTAAGTTACATGACAGCGTATCTGCCGATCACAATCAAGTAGCCATTAGGGCAACAGCAAAGAAGGTTTCAGCTTGCACTCCGCAGACTCTGTTCCTGTAAAAGTGTATTGACCCAGTCACGCTCGGAATCCTTCAGAGGTGGAATGGGTTCACCTGTATAGTTAATCGCCAAGTCAAATCCTGCTTGGTCGTAAATTTCGTCAAATAATGGATGAAGATTGACAGTAGGTTCAGAATCGCCTCGGTCGAGGGGAACCGCAAATTTAGGAATCGATTGGCGGAGGTTAAACGCATACAGGTGGGCACGAGGACGTTGCTCTTGGCGACCGACCAAAATCCGATAGTCGGTCTTTGGAGTTTGCCCGAGCATTTGCATAGGTTTACCACCTCGCAGTAAGTCAATTTCTATTAAGTGAGTCGAACTACTCAAAACATCTCGACGTTTAGCTTCGTAGGCATCTCGACCTTTACCCATCCGCTTGTTGGTAGGAGATAGAATTTCGATGACGGTCACGACTCTGCCAGTGGCAACTTCCCGAATTTCCAGGTAGCCTTCGCGAATTTCTTGGGGTACAGGCAGGGTGACAGTGACGCAGTCGGAGATTTCAGATAAGGTGGCAATAGATTGGGTTGAACGAGTGGAGCTTTGGGAAAGCACAGAGACGTCGGGTATGCCAACTTCGATTGATTGATCGCCTTCAGTCAAGTAGGTACGTTTTTCAATCGCCACGCGGTATTTGGGGCGTAGCGGCGGGGCGATCACAATAGCAACGGCGGTAATGAGACGGTGATGGACTTCTGTCCAGAGTTCTGGATTTTCCAAATAAGGATTCATGCCTGGAAACGGGGATGGCATTGTGACACCTTTTGGTTTCATGAGGCTACTCTCCATCTTAGGAGGAATCATCAGCAATAGCGCTAGCGTCCCAAACTTACCCAAGTCAGTGCAGCATCTGAGTAGGGACGTTTTACCCGTGCGAGTTAGTTTTCTTCCAAGGCAATTTGGAAGTGTTGCAGGCGATCAAGCAATTGCATTTTGGGGGAAGTTGAAGGCCAGTGCTGATCTGGTGAATCTCGCCCAAGCTTTTTCTCGATAGAATTTTGATGCATCTAGACTAATAGTCCTTGAGCTGCGCTCTCATGCTGCGGGATAATTCACTAAGTTTCCATCTTC
>CAXUIV010000487.1:0-1421 GCA_964250875.1 uncultured bacterium | reverse complement strand
TAGTCCTTGAGCTGCGCTCTCATGCTGCGGGATAATTCACTAAGTTTCCATCTTCTAGCTTCTACCCACATTGCCCTAGAGATTTGTTCAGATGCAAAACTGGCTTGCCTCCTGGATTCAACGCTACGGTGTCTCAATTTTGACTGTAGCGTTGACGCTAACGCTTGCTTCTCAAAGTGAAATTGGACAGCCATTTTTGCTGTTTCCGCTCCCTATCATGGTTAGTGCTTGGTATGGTGGTCTGAGTCCAGGGTTGTTGGCCACTGTGACTGCTGTGGTCAGTGACTATTTCTTCTTCACTCCGGAATATTCACTCCTCATTGGTGACTTCACCCCAGCGGCAAACTTAGCCTTGGTTGTGATGGAGGGAGTGCTGCTCAGTTACTTTCTGGGATCACTCCGTTCTGCCAAACGAAGAGCTGAATCGGCTTTGGAGCAGGTCAGTACAGAATTAGCGCAGCTCAAACAGCGAACTGCTGAGTCAGAGGCTTCTCAGTCTTTGATTCAGGCGATTTTGGATTGTACCCCGACTCTCATTTGTGTCGATGGAGTAGATGGACGGTGTAAATTTGTGAATTCTCACTACTACAAGGTGTTCGGTTCAAACAGTGGAGATCGGATTGGTCGTCATCTGACGGAATTCTTTCCACCTGAGAGGGCAGCTCTCTTCCTACAGGAGAATCAGACCGTTGCCGCATCAGGCAAAGTGTCGTTCTTAGAGGAGGATGTGACTTTTCTAGATGGCAGCACTCGCACCCATGCCAAGGCTAAGTTTCCACTCAGAGACTCAAAAGGTAAGGTCTACGCGGTTGGGACTATCTTCCTAGATATTGCTGACCGCAAGCAGATGGAAACTAACCTGAGACAAAGGAATGAGGAATTGACGGAAGTTTCACGGTTGAAGTCAGAGTTCATAACCAATATGTCCCACGAGTTAAGGACACCTCTGACCTCTATTTTGGGGTTCTCCAGCGTGTTGCTGCAAGAGATTTTTGGTCCCCTAACGGCAAAGCAGCAGGAGTATTTATCGCTAATTCGCATTAGTGGCACTCATCTGCTGAACTTGATCAATGCTCTGCTCGACCTATCTAAAATCGAAGCGGGAAAGCTGGAACTGCATCTAGAAGCCGTCAATTTGGCAGAGTTATGTCAAGAGGCGCTCCAAATGGTTTCAGTTGCAGCACAGAAGAAACAGCAACAGCTGTCCCTGGAGCTACCCGTAGCGAAAGTGGTGGTGGTGGATCGTCAGCGTACCATCCAGATGCTGCTGAACTATCTATCTAATGCAGTGAAGTTCACGCCGGATGGAGGCACGATTACGTTGAGTACAAGGCTGGCGTCGCTTGCGGAGCTAGAAACACTAATGCCAGTTGAAGCGGTGGGTGAGGCTACCTGCTTTCTCGTTTTGTCCGTAAGTGACA
>CAXUIV010000486.1:0-4241 GCA_964250875.1 uncultured bacterium | reverse complement strand
CTGTAAATACAGCTGCTCGACCTGCCATATCCTTTTGAGCATAGTCTTCCGGAAACTGGGCTGAAACTTCTTTGGTTTCCCCTGGTTGCATGCCGACAATGCCATTTACAAAGCCTGCAACGAAGCGACCTTCCTTCAATTCCACCTGAAAATCCGTTGCCTGACCGCCAGGAATCTCTTCAGGCGGCTCCGTCTGGTCAACCTTACTCACCAAATGGCCTTGAAAATCCACCACAGCAACATCACCCATCTGAGCCGAACGCCCTTCGACTGGAATCAACGTCGCCATTTCTTCGCGGTTTTCCTCCAGCACTTGATCGACTTTCGCCGGGTCGTACTTGACTTCCTCGGCTTGGACCTTTAGACCAACGTACTGGTCTAGCTTCACTTCCGGCTGCACGTCCACAGCTGCTGAGAAAATGAAGGGCTTCCCCGGCTCATACTGGTTTACTAACTCTTCAAAAGGCGATCGCAACTGCGGTCTGCCGATCGCCTCAATTTCTTGTTGCTTGATGGCTTTCTCGATGCTATCTTGAACCAAGTCTTCCACAGCTGCTGCTTTAATCTGGCCTAAACCCAAGCGTTGGACCAATATCTGACGAGGAACTTTACCCTTGCGAAACCCAGGAATATTTGCAGCGCGGGCAAATTTTTGAATAACCTGTTCGTAGCTCTGCTTGGACAATTCTGGTGGGATCTCTATTTCCAAGCCGATTTGGCTGGCGGGAAGCTTTTCCTGGGTGACTTTCATGCTTATTTCTTCAGACAACTGTTTAACTGTTCAACCTTGACACTTGACAATTTTTTTACCTGCTCATAACCCTTGCCGATTAAAGCTATTCTATTCCAAGGGATGGCTAACATAAGCTGTTGCTACTCCAGCGCGAAGCAGGCATCGGCTTGACATGGCATCCTGCCCCGGCATAAGGGAGACTCCGTGACGCTACGGATGCTGAGGGACGGCACTCAAGTGATGTCTTGATTCTACTAGCATTAGAGTAGAGTGCTTGGGGTTAGAACTGCGCTGGTTCATCTGATTCATCGATAGCTCTAGCCTTTATCGCCATTCTTGAGCGAGATGAAAACTGAAACTTAATGACAATTGTTAAATTCATTTGAAATTTTAGAACCGGCTGTACTAAACTGCAAAACTACCGCATCATCATCACAACTCCAAAATCATCTCTCAAAACGATTCAAGGTAAGACCACGCAGAGTATAAAAAATTGCTAAATCCTTCTGCTAGCGATATTAAATTTAGTTAACCGAGCTGAAGCTCTGATATTTAAAAGTTGTTAGAGTACTTTACTGGAGGTGAATTTGACAAAACATTACCGTGTTGCCGTCCTGGGAGCGACTGGTGCCGTTGGGACAGAGCTACTGGAACTACTTCAAAGTCGTGATTTTCCTCTGGCTGCTCTGAAGCTGTTGGCATCACCGCGCAGTGCGGGGGTAACTCTACGTTTTCGGGGTGAAAACCTGCCAGTAGAGTCAGTGTGTGCAAGTTCTTTTGATGGTGTAGATATCGTTTTGGCTTCGGCTGGAGGTACTACGTCCAAGACCTGGGTGCCTAGGGCTGTAGCTGCTGGTGCTGTGGTGATTGATAACTCTAGCGCCTTTCGCCTTGACCCAGAAGTGCCTTTGGTTGTACCAGAGGTGAATCCAGAAGCTGCCGCTACCCACCAGGGGATTATTGCTAATCCCAACTGCACTACGATTCTCATGGCGGTGGCAGTTTGGCCTCTGCACCAGGTGAGGGCGGTGCAGCGCATTGTGGTAGCAACCTATCAATCTGCCAGTGGGGCGGGTGCTAGGGCAATGGAGGAAGTCAAAGCCCAAGCACGAGCAATTCTACAAGAACAAACACCAGTAGCGGAAATTTTTCCTTACCCGTTGGCCTTTAATTTATTCCCGCACAACTCACCATTGAATCAGATGGGATACTGTGAGGAAGAAATGAAAATGGTTAACGAGACCCGCAAAATATTTGGTGCGCAGCAGCTAAGAATTACGGCAACCTGTGTTCGGGTTCCCGTCCTACGAGCGCATTCTGAAGCGATTAACCTAGAGTTTGAGACACATCTGAGTGTAGACGAGGCTAGGACAGCTCTCAGTCAAGCCCCTGGCATCCGGCTGGTGGAAGACTGGAAAGCAAACTACTTTCCGATGCCAACCGAGGCCACAGGTAAAGATGAAGTTTTGGTAGGTAGAATCCGTCAGGACATATCTCATCCCTGTGGGTTAGAACTTTGGCTATGCGGAGACCAAATCCGCAAAGGCGCAGCGTTGAATGCGGTCCAGATTGCCGAGTTGCTGGTAGAAAAGAACTGGCTGCGGCCTGCTGCAACTCAGGGCCTAAGTGTCCGGTGCTAGGAGAATAAAAGGGTGGTGAATTTTGGACGTGTTTTAACCGCTATGATTACGCCGTTTAAGGAGAACGGCAGCGTGAACCTGGCAATTGCTGAGCAGTTAGCAGCACATCTGGCAGAGCAAGGGACAGACACATTGGTGGTATGTGGGACCACCGGAGAGTCACCGACGCTGAGCTGGCATGAGGAATATGAGTTATTTCAAGTGGTAAAAGCAGCGGTAGCAGGCAAAGCGAAGGTTATAGCTGGGACTGGTTCAAATTCGACTGAAGAAGCGATCACAGCCACACAGAAAGCCGCTAAAATAGAGCTAGATGGATCTTTACAAGTTGTTCCCTACTACAACAAGCCGCCTCAAGCGGGACTCTACCAACACTTCAAGGCGATCGCCCAAGCTTGCCCCGACCTCCCTATCGTTTTATACAACGTGCCAGGTCGTACAGGTCAAAACCTTCAGCCGGAAACTGTTGTCCGCTTAGCGGAAATCGGTAACATTGTGGGTATTAAAGAGGCAACTGGGAATTTAGACCAAGCAAGTGAGATCCGTCGCTTAACGCCTCCCGAATTCTACCTTTACTCTGGGGATGACTCGCTCACTCTTCCATTACTGGCTGTTGGCAGCAGCGGAGTGGTTAGTGTAGCAAGTCATCTAGTAGGCAACCAAATCCAAGAGATGATTCAAGCATTTATGATGGGTGAGGTCGGAGTTGCTACTCAAATCCACCTCAGACTTTTTCCATTGTTTAAAGCTTTATTTGCAACTACAAATCCGATTCCAGTTAAGGAAGCGCTCAAATTAAAAGGCTGGGACGTTGGTTCTACTCGGTTACCACTGTGCGAGGCGACCGTTGAAGTTAGTCAAACCTTAAAGGCTGTCCTTACAGAACTGGATTTGCTATGAGCAGCAACTTGCACAGGATATAAATACTCAGGTGCGTCATCATTCAACTGCACTTTCTCTAGTTTGGTAGGCTTACTTGAACTGAAAGCCATTTCGTTAACCAACCGTATGGCTCTCTGGTACGGCTTTTATCTGGTACGGCTTTATAAATACCAAATTAAAAATCCATCTAGTACTGAAGTGCTAATACAGTTCTCTCTGTTTCAAATTTTTAATGACAACAAACGATCTAAGGACACAAATGACTACAAACGAATCTTCGCCCACCGTTAAAATTATTCCCCTTGGTGGCCTGCATGAAATTGGCAAAAACACTTGCGTTTTCGAATACAACGACGAGATTGTCATTTTAGATGCAGGCTTGGCATTCCCTACAGAGACAATGCATGGGGTGAATATTGTATTGCCCGACATGACCTACATCCGGGAGAATCGTCACAAGATTAAGGGCATGATTGTCACCCACGGTCATGAAGACCATATTGGTGGGATTGCCTACCACCTGAAGCAATTTGAGATTCCGGTGATTTATGGCCCTCGGCTGGCGATGGCAATGCTAGAAGGCAAGTTGGAAGAAGCCGGTGTACGCGATCGCACAGAATTAAGAACAGTACGTCCTCGAGACGTTGTGCGTATGGGTACGGCCTTTTTTGCCGAGTTTATTCGCAACACCCACTCGATTGCCGATAGCTTCACCGTTGCACTCCACACACCAGCGGGAGTCATCATTCACACAGGCGACTTTAAATTTGACCACACGCCGGTCGATGGGGAGTTTTTCGACCTACAGCGTTTAGCAGAACATGGCGAAAAGGGCGTGCTTTGCCTGATCAGCGATTCAACGAACTCAGAAGTACCGGGTTTCACCCCGTCAGAACGGTCGGTTTTTCCCAACCTTGACCGGGTTTTCAGTCAGGCGACTGGACGGTTAATGGTGACAACATTTGCCTCCTCAGTGCATCGGATCAACA
>CAXUIV010000485.1:0-4247 GCA_964250875.1 uncultured bacterium | reverse complement strand
TGACGGAACTCTGCACCGTCAATCGTTTCTTTTTCAATCAGCAGTTCGACCAAGCGATCCATCACAGTCCGGTTCTCTCGCATCAGCCGCTTTGAGAGGTCATAGCACTCTTCGACAATGGCGCGGACTTGGGCATCAATGCGGGAGGCAATCGATTCTGAGTATTCTGAACGTGTCATCCAGTCACGACCGAGAAACACCTCACCGCTCTGGCTTTCCAGCGACAGCGGTCCCAAGGTTGACATGCCAAATCGAGTCACCATCTGCCGTGCCATTCCTGTCACCTGCTGTAGGTCATTGCCAGCACCAGTTGTGACTTCTGATGAGCCAAAGATAACATCTTCAGCAGCTCTACCGCCCAACGCACCAGTAATCCTGGCTTTGAGCTGGCTTCGGGAGATCAATCCTTGCTCTTCGTCGGGAGTAAACCAGGTCAGTCCCTGGGCTTGGCCGCGGGGCACCAAGGTGACTTTCTGCACTGGGTCATGTTCTTTCAGCAGAGTGCCGACCAAGGCGTGTCCGATTTCGTGGTAGGCAATCAGCCGTTTGCTCTTGCTATCGACTAGGGGAGTGCCTTCCATGCCAGCCACAACACGGTCTACAGCATCATCAATCTCCAGCAAGGTAATGGCCTCTTTGCGTCGTCTGGCAGTCAAAATGGCACCTTCATTCAGCAGGTTAGCCAAGTCAGCGCCAGTGAAGCCAGGAGTCCGTCTAGCGATCGCCTCTAAGGAAACTGTTGGATCTAGCTTTTTGTTGCGGGCGTGGACTTTCAAGATCTCCAACCGACCTTTGAGATCGGGAGCATCTACCATCACCTGACGGTCAAACCGTCCTGGTCTAAGGAGGGCAGAATCTAAGACGTCGGGGCGATTGGTGGCGGCAATGATGATGACGCCAGTATTACCTTCAAACCCGTCCATTTCCGTCAATAACTGGTTGAGGGTCTGTTCCCGTTCGTCGTTACCGCCGCCAATACCGGCACCTCGTTGACGCCCTACGGCATCAATCTCATCGATAAAGATCAGACAGGGAGCGTTGTCTTTGGCTTTTTTAAACAGGTCGCGCACGCGAGAAGCGCCGACGCCCACGAACATCTCGACAAATTCTGAACCAGAGATACTGAAGAAGGGAACGCCAGCTTCGCCAGCGATCGCCTTGGCTAGAAGAGTTTTACCAGTGCCGGGAGGACCGATTAACAGGACACCTTTGGGAATGCGGGCACCCACAGCAGTGAACCGTTCCGGCTGTTTGAGAAATGTAACAACTTCTTGAAGTTCTTCTTTGGCTTCATCAATGCCAGCAACGTCATCAAACTTGATGCCGGTTTTGGCTTCCATCTGGAAACGAGCTTTTGATTTACCAAAGTTTAGAGCTTGACCAGGGCCACCGGGGATGTTGTTAGAGCGGCGGAACAGGAAGAACAGCCCAGCAATCAGCAGAACCGGAAAAATCAGATTGCCAAACAGTCCCCAAATTGCCCCATCATTCCGCATTGGATGAGCATCAAAGCTGACGTCTGCTTCTCTAAGCTTATTAATAAGTTCAGGCGCAGCGTTAGGCAAGTCTACGCGCAGCCTCTGTAGCCGATTGTCAAGTTCAGGATCGACGGCCTCGACGATCGCTGTCCGACCGCCCTCGTATAGATCCACACTGGTTACCCGGCCAGCATCCAGGTACTCCAGAAAGCGACCATAGGTCATGCGGGTACTGGCAGTGTTCTTACTCACATCGGCGGGAGTGGTGGCAAATGCCCCTTGCCAAAAGAAAAAGCCAATAACCAGTGCAGGTAATGTCCAGAGTACAAGGACTCTCCAGGAAAGTTTCATTAGTTGATGGCCTCTAAATACGGCAACGACAGTTAAATTCCGTGCAGGCAGGTGCAGGAACAGACAAAGAAAGATTTACTAAACGGCTCGGATACAACAGGTCACGTTCCCCAGTTGCTTTAAATTGCTTTAAAGTACATCTGTACCGCAATTCACTGGAGGTGATATGTGAAGCATGATAAAGCAGCTTAATTAAATTTAACTTAATTATCAGGATCAAAGCAAACGAATTGTCAGCACGCACTCACACCATCTTGCTTTATACCTAGTATGCTCAGAATCCAAAATCCAAACTGGTATCACCGAACCTCAGTAATTCGCAGAGTGTAGGAGCGATACTGGTTTTGGTCAGAAGAACCAACCCAGATACTGTAGGTTCCAGGTAGCCATTGACCGACAATAGCGGGATTTTTGCCCTCAGAATCGTCGTTGCACCAGGTTCCACCAGGGCCACGCACTACCAGAGTTGTATCGTCAGGACTTTGAACTAGGAGCTTCAGGTAGTTAAAAGAATCTGTAAGTACCAGGGTATGGTCTGGTTTTTCATCGACAAAGCCAGCACATGGGCCATTAGGAGTTTCAGATGTACCGGCTATGGTTTTTGCAGGTACAGTACCACCACTGATACCTCGGATCTCTAATGGGTCTGGAGAAAACTTAGCGCCGATTGTGACGTTCTCAAACATCGGTGCTGGGACTGCCTGAGCTTGCTCCACGTAACCCAGTCCCAACACGGCAAATGCCGTCGCCATTGGAGTTAGTCCTGTTAACAGTTGTTTGTGCATTTTTTCATTAGTGCGCGATCGCTTCAATGTGCCTTTTCTAAAGCCTGCTGTAAGCGAACCCGGTCTCGATCCACCTGGTGAAGTAATAGCCAGGATTGAATCAGATCTGGTCCATGCATGTCACCAGTCAGGGCAGCGCGGAGCGATTTCATCACCAGCCCTCGCTTCACATTTTGCTCTTTAATCACCTGTTGAATGAGTTCTGGAGCGCTGGTTTCTGTCAGTTGCGGATGGCTGTCTAGAGCTGAGAGAATGCCCTGGAGGGCTGTAGCCACTCCTGGTTGAACTAGCTGACTCGTTGCCGCGTCGCTGTAGTCCACATCTGTAAAAAACAATCGGCTCATCTCTACAGCATCCTCTAATCGGGTCAGACTAGGACCAATGAGACTTGTGAGCTGCTCTAGCCAAGCGCGATCGCGGGCTGGATCGAACTCATATCCACCTGCCTGCCAGTAAGGAATCAACAATTCTAGCAGTTGAGGAGCTGGCATCTCGTGAAGATACTGGCTGTTCAACCAATCCAGCTTCGCCCAATCAAACTTAGCTCCAGCTTTGTTGACGCGATCAAAACTAAATACCTGGGCTGCCTCCGCTAGAGTAAAACGCTCTTGAGTCGAATCAGGTGGCGACCAACCCAGTAGCGTCATGTAATTATCCAAGGCTTCAGCTACGTACCCCATCTGTTTGAAGTCAGAGATGGAGGTGACGCCATCACGCTTGGAAAGCTTTCGACCTTCCATATTCAGAATCAGCGGTGTGTGGGCAAATTCTGGTGCGGGTGTACCGAGAGCTTCGTAAAGGAGAATCTGCTTTGCTGTGTTAGCGATATGGTCTTCTCCTCGAATGACGTGGGTGATTTTCATCTCAATGTCATCGACCACCACCGCTAAATTATACAGAGGTTGACCGATCGCTGTTTGCGTTTCACTGGCTGAGGTCCGGGCGATCACCATATCGCCGCCTAAGTCGCTACCGCGCCAGCTCATTTGCCCCCGCACCAGGTCAGACCACACGATTTCGCGATCGTCTTCGATTTTAAAGCGAATCACGTAGCTGCGACCCTCTGATTCAAAAGCGGCTATTTGATCTGGCGTCAGGTGTCGATGGCGATTGTCGTAACGGGGGGCTTCACTTCTAGCCTTCTGGGCGGCTCGCATCTCGTCTAATTCGGCTTCTGTGGCATAGCAGCGGTAGGCGAGTCCCCGATCAATCAAGGTTTGAGTTGCTTGCTGATACAAATCCAGCCGCTTGGACTGAAAGAACGGCCCTTCATCCCAATTCAAGCCTAGCCAGCGCAGTCCCTGGAGGATGTTGTCTGTGTATTCTGGGCGCGATCGCTCCTCGTCGGTGTCTTCAATCCGCAGGATAAATTGACCACCATGGTGGTGAGCGAATAGCCAGTTGAACACGGCTGTTCTAGCAGTACCAATATGTAGATTTCCAGTGGGACTAGGGGCAATACGGACTCTAACAGTCACAAGACGGCTCTCTTTTTATTAAGTGCGATTCTTTAAACTATCACTTTTCAGTTGGTTGACCGTAGGCGTATTGCCTACTATCTACTGCAAGTCTGTATTGTACGGGACTGACGGGGCTCGAACCCGCAACTTCCGCCGTGACAGGGCGGTGCTCT
>CAXUIV010000484.1:0-4255 GCA_964250875.1 uncultured bacterium | reverse complement strand
TCAGAACTGAGCGATCGCGAACGGCAAGTCTTGCAATTGCTGGCAGTCGGCAAAAGCAACCAGGAGATTAGCGCTGATTTAAGCATTACCGAAAGCACAGTCAAGTTTCACGTCAACCATATTCTCAGCAAGTTGAACGTGAGCGATCGCACTCAAGCCGTGATCAAGGCATTACGACGCGGCTTGGTCCACTTGGTTGACGAGTCTTAGACAGAGCAGGGAGAAAGGGGAAAGGCGAAGGGCGAAGGGCGAAGGGGCAAAGGCGAAGGGCAAAAGTTGAGTTGGTGAAAAGCTAATTTGCAGTTTTTTAAAACCTACTCTTTGAAGGAGCTTAAAGATGACCTGTAAACTCCTTACCCTTTCTCCTTTCGCCTTTCGCCTTTCCCCTAATGTTTTTGCTGATTCTTTTTAATCATTAACTGCTCTTCATACAGCTTCAGAGATTGATGCTCGCGGTGATTCATTTCGTATAATCCTGGTTCTTGCTTGTAGTCATATGTGTGGTCGTCAGCAACCTCCGCCGCTTCATTTATAGAAGTCCCAAGTTGAGGAGCTATCGGACTATATACACCTCGAACTTGCTCTTCATGGTTGTAATCAACTGGTATCTGCCAATTGTACTCAGGTAGACTTTTCACTTCCGCTCGGCTGACTCCATCTACATTAACCCGATGAGTATTGTAGTCGAGGCGACAGCGACCAATCGGCAGTAATATCTTTTTGCCAAAAATCCAAATCGATGTGTTGATCACTAAATAGCGAAAATTTCCATCACCATCTACTAAAATATCATCCACAGCACCAATCTTTTCACCTCCACTGTAGACGACAAATCCTCGGATGTGATTGTGATCAGAGTTTTGAGTATGTTCAGGGTAAAACTCTGCGATGGTGTGAAGACTCATTGGCTTTTTCCTCAATGGTTTGCAGCGACTTTTAATCGAATCTCAAACTCTACTCGCACTCAAGCCGTAATCAAAGCATTACCACACGAGTTGGTCCATTTGGTTGACAAGCCTTAGACCTAGCCAAAAGTTCGGGTTGTTCCCTCCACTGTTTGATGGCAGATCAACTGATGCTTTTGCCCTATAAAACTGGCCTTACAGTGAGTGACAGCAAGAATTCTGCCTTGTATACTGACCTCAGTATTCAACTCAAGTGGAGAGCAAGGAATTCAACATGACACTAGGAAAGAGTTTGATTGCTTCGGTTCTCCACAAGTTCTCCATATTCTACCTGTATTCTCAAGACAGAGTAAAGAATAGCGTTTCTCTTTTAAGAGAAGCTCCGCAACCCCCTGAAAGATCAAAATAGCTTAAAAGCTGATCATATAGGTCAAACGCTCTTTGCCATTATCGAAAAGACTATCCTAATTTAGACATTAGGGTTAAAGGTGCCGTGAACAATTGCCCTTGCTGCTCCGATAGTTTATTACGCCATGTTCGCCGTCAAGGAATTTACTGGTTTTGCCCGTCCTGTAGGCAAGAAATGCCGAGCTTGTTATGTAGCAAACGCAAACTTCTTATGTTGATTGAGAACTCCTCTCTGCTCTTAAGTCAGACGCTATTAGTTCCGTACACTAACGTTGCGATTAAAAAGTCAATCTTGGATGTGCCTGCATTGGCATGTTGCCAGTCGCACTCAAGAGGAGGATGAGTAGTTTACCAGCGGTTGCTAGCCTCAAAAACAGCTATTTACTGCTGATAGCGGGCACAAAAAGCTTTGTAACACAAACCCAGCAGAGAAACTTCAAAAACTAAGGAGAAAGATGATGAGTCATAATGTTGCCAAAATCGCCCTTGTGACTGGCGCAAACAAAGGTTTGGGATTTGAGATCAGCAAACAACTGGCAAAACAAGGAATCCAAGTTATTCTTGGCGCTAGGGATATTGCTAAAGGGCAGGAAGCCACTGAGAAATTGAAACAGCAGGGATTGGATGTTTACTCTCTGACTCTCGATATAAGCAATGTCGAAAGTATTCAAAGTGCAGTCAATACGATTAAAGAGAAATTCGGCACACTACACATTTTAGTGAACAACGCAGGTGTCATGCTTGACAAGCCATGGACAACCTCCGTGTTTGATACCGGCTTGGACACACTGACTCAAACGCTGCAAACCAATCTTTATGGCGCTTTCCAGCTTTGTCAGCTTTGTATTCCACTGATGAAAGCATCAGGCTATGGTCGCGTTGTCAACATGTCTAGCACCCTCGGATCGCTTACGGATATGAGCGATCCAAACTCCCACTATGACGGCATGCTGAGTCCATCCTATCGATTATCCAAGACTGCTCTGAATGCGGTTACGGCTCTATTTGCCAGAGAATTACGAGGCACAAATATTCTGATCAACTCTGCTTGTCCTGGCTGGGTTCAGACCGATATGGGCAGTGAAGCAGCACCTGTGAGTGTCGAGGAAGGTGCGGATACTCCTGTCTGGCTGGCTACGTTGCCCGATGGTGGACCTAATGGTGGTTTCTTCAACAGTCGTAAACCCGTCGCCTGGTAATGCTTAGTTAGAGGAGCGTTTCCGCGATCGCGATATAAGCCAGGCTGTAAAGTTAAATGGAAATAGATATGCCGATACTTGAAATAAAATCAATCGCTATCCTAGAAAGCAACATTGAGGAGGGTAAGGGTAAGGAGGACCTGAAGTACAAAATCCTGGCTAAGGAATCTGACGTTTTATGGATGACTTCAGGAAAATTTCTGGATGATATAAAGTATTCGATTGGCAATCATGCTGAATTGGCTAGGCTGAAGGTTACCAGTATCCACGTACACACGCCACATTTCTACATAGAATCCACTGACTTACCTAAGCAAATCCTCGATCTAACTCTTTCTGGTATGGCAGAGGTGTATCATGACGTAGCGGAAACAGAAAATGGCTGATCCTACCCAGTTTGCACATCACTTTTGATATTGACGGGGAATCAGTTCAATAGCCATGAAGCGCCAAATCATGCTCGTAGAACTACCACTGAAAGCTCAGGCTGTCGTGAAAGCGCTCTTAGTATCCAACGCTACCGAGAGCGACGATTTAGCCGAGGAATTCGAGTACAAGGGCTGGCTTTTTACCGTTGTTTGGCGAAATGAGCGCCAGCTTTACGGACTGCTTTCCATTTTGGCAGAGACGGGCGGTAGTTGGGAGGTAAAAGCTGAATACTTACCCTCGGATGCCAGTGACAATGACCAAATGTTGGCCTACGGTCAATGGCTACTCGACCATCCAGAGGAATTTATCGCCTGCGACAAATAGCGGACTGAACGAGTCAGCACGAGCGATCGCCTATTGACTTTACTTTTTGTAGTTTCTGAAGTGGAGGACATGACTGTGGATTTACAGCTTAGAGGTAAACGTGCCTTGGTCACAGGTAGCAGCAGTGGTATTGGCGAGGGCATTGCCAAGTGTCAGCACGAGAAGGTGCGATCGTCGCTGTGCATGGTCGTAGAGAAAAAGAAGCGAATCGGGTTGCCCAAGAAATCACTGCGGCTGGCGGTACAGCATTCATTGCTCTCGGCGATCTTTCAAAAGATGAAGAAGCCCGTAACGTCGCAGAAAAAGCACTTTCTGCTCTGGGAGGAGTGGACATTTTGATTAACAACGCTGGTGGTTATGAACAGATGAATTGGATGGATTCGTCGCCCTTAAAGTGGGCAGATATGTATAACCATGATGTTCTGTCGATTGTCCGTTTGGTACAGCACCTCGCGCCACAAATGAAGCAGCTTGGCTGGGGACGATTCATCCAACTTGCTAGTTCAGCAGGAGTGCAGCCTTACGCTTTTGGACCAGACTACTCAGCGGCTAAAGCAGCGATTATCAACCTCAGTGTGAGTTCATCAAAGGATTTGGCTGGGACGGGTATGAATTTCCCTTAGTACCTTTGCGTCTTTGCGCCTAACGCCTTCGGCTTCGCTTCGCTAACGGCTAATGCGAGAGCTTTTCATACCATTATGACGAATATCATGAATACGATTATTGTTCTTCCATGTGAATATGATCAAAATCTCGACCCAGCACCAGAAAAAATGAAAGTAAAACCCTACCGATGAAAGAGACAACGCCCCAAAGCAAGCGAATTCGTAAATGGGCAACGCTTGTCGCCGTTTCCATTGCCACCTTTATGGTGCCGCTCGATATTACTGTTGTTGCCGTAGCGCTGCCTGATATTGGGCGATCGCTTCATGCTGGCTTTGCTGATATTCAGTGGGTTGTTAATGCTTACACGCTGACCTTTGGTGCTTT
>CAXUIV010000483.1:0-4263 GCA_964250875.1 uncultured bacterium | reverse complement strand
CGTTAGTAGCGGCACGCGAGCTAGGCATAGAAACTATTGGAGAGATGGAACTGGCTTGGCGACATCTCCATTGCCCCTGGGTAGCCATCACCGGCACCAACGGCAAAACCACCACCACGGCACTGATTGCCGCCATCTTTCAAGGCGCTGGCTTAAATGCCCCTGCCTGCGGCAACATCGGCTACGCTGCTTGCGAACTAGCCCTCACCGTCTCAACTCCGAACTTTGGGCGACCTACCGAGTCGCCCCTACCTCCAAACTCCACACTCCGCACCCCGAACTCCGAATTCCGCACCGAGAACTCCGCACCATCCGCCCTCGACTGGGTCATCGCTGAGATCAGTAGCTATCAAATCGAGTCTTCCTATTCAATCTCCCCTCGTATTGGCGTTTGGACAACGTTCACACCGGATCACCTTAGTCGGCATAAAACTCTAGAAAATTACTACAATATCAAGGCGCATCTGCTACTTCAGTCCCATTTGCAGGTCTTTAATGGCGATGATGCTTATTTAAGCAAAGTTGGTGCTAATAACTGGCGCGATGCTTATTGGACGAGTGTAAGAGGCAAAGATCATCTGATTGGCCAGGGAGTTTATATTGAAGATGGCTGGGTAGTAGATGGTCTGCATCCACCATCGGCACCAGAGCAAATTGTGCCGGTAGCAGCTTTGCGGATGCCGGGGGAACACAATCAGCAAAACTTACTCATGGCGGTAGCAGCAGCCCGGTTAGCTGGAATTGAGAAAGATGCGATCGCTGAAGCTATTGCCTCTTTCCCTGGTGTACCCCATCGCCTTGAACACATTTGTACTTGGCAGGGGATTGACTTCATTAACGATAGCAAAGCGACAAACTACGACGCCGCGCAAGTTGGATTAGCCTCTGTTGCTAGCCCAGTGATTCTGATTGCTGGAGGTGAAGCTAAGACTGGTGATGACACAGGCTGGATTGAAACCATTAGAGCCAAAGCAGCAGATGTACTACTTATTGGCAATGCTGCATCTGCTTTTGCCCAACGGTTAGAGTCATCTGGGACTAACTACGAGATTGTGGAGACGATGGAACGGGCTGTACCGAGGGCGGCTGAGTTGGCTCAACGGCATGGCGCTTCTGTGGTGCTGCTATCGCCTGCTTGTGCCAGTTTTGACCAGTATCAGAACTTTGAGCAACGGGGTGAGCATTTCCGTGAACTCTGTGAGCATCTGCTGCACGGCTAATCAACAAATCATCGGCGCTGCAAAGCTGACTTCTAAAGTTAGAGCTAGGATGAGAGGATGATACGTCAACTTTGAAAACACAACCATGCTACCTTTTAAGAAGAAAATTGTTACTGACGAAGCAATGCGTCCAGTTGCTGTGTTGATTGATTATCAAGATTGGCAGAGGATTGAACATTTGTTAGAGGCTTATCAAGCGAACCAAAAAGAAGAATTTGATTTGACCAAGTATGCTGGTGTAATTAAACTGAGTGAAGACCCTTTGCAGTATCAGCAAAAAGTTAGGGATGAGTGGTATTGACAGAAATATTGATTTTATTAGACACGAATGTAGTTTTGTATCTTTTGGGAGGTCGTTTAGCAGCTCCGTTACCATCAGGACGATACTTTGTCTCAGTTATCACCGAGATTGAGTTGCTATCTTATCCAAGCCTTGGCCCAGATGAAGAGGTACAAATTCATAAATTCTTGTCTAATATTGTAAGAGTTGAACTCGACAGTCACATTAAAGAGTTGGCAATTAAATTACGCAAACATTACAATTTAAGGCTCCCTGATGCGATAATTGCAGCAACTGCACAGTCTTTAACTGCGACGCTGTTCACAAACGACGCAAGATTGGCTAAATTGACAGAAATTAACACTTACTCAGTACAACTTTTGTCGGGAAAGGCGATTACCTTCCAACTCGCTACTGAAAATTAAAACCTTCATGCAAGTGTAGTTTTCGGCAGTGGTGATGGCGCGTTTATGCTAGACGATTATCTACTAGACTAGCCCTTGCCGGATGAGGGTTGGGAAGTTGATGCCTGCGTCTCTAGGCGATCGCGATCCGCCAACAACGCGGCGGTAGCATTGACTACAATCTGAGCAGATCCTTCAAAGAATGCTCGATCCAAGGTTGCTGGTTTATCGGTCGGTTGGTGATAATGAGGCGTCCGCAGATTCGCAGTATCGCTGACTAGTACTGCGCCGATGCCTTGAAACCAAAATCGGGCATGGTCGCTGCGTAGTGTGTCGGGTGTCAGTATACCTTTGAGTGGTACTGGCAGGGTCAAAACAGACGGCAAGCCTGCCTGACCAGACTGTTGAAAGGCTTGCAGCAGTGGCAAGTGTTCTGAGTCGCCAACGACTGCCAGAAAGTCTCCCTTGTCAGTAGATGGAACAACAGGTAGCCCAACGGGATATCGTTGGCAACCTGCTGTGTGACAAGCATAGCCAACCATATCCATCACAACGACACCACGCAGATTTTCCACCTGCGCCTTGCTAGAAGTAAACGCCTTGCTGCCAAGCAATCCCTCTTCTTCTCGGTCAAAGAGGGCAAGCTGTAACGTCCGTGGCGTGGGACGCGAACCCAAAAGACGGGCAACCTCTAAAACCACAGCAACGCCAGTGGAGTTATCGTCCGCACCCGGTGAAACTTCCACCGTGTCGTAGTGGGCTGCCACCAGCACTGCCCCCGCTTGAGGATCGGTACCCGGCCGCTCAGCAAAGACATTCACACCACTTTCAAAAGGTTGCAGAGTAGGCGACCAACCCAACGCTTGAAGAGACTTCATGAGGTAGTTCCGGGCGCGATCGCGGCTAGCCTCTGTGTAGCGCCTGTAGTTCAACGCCCTAATATGGGCAAGCAGCTTATCGGCAGACACGTCTGGTGTGCTAACAGGCATAACAGATGCTGTCGCAGCGTTAGTGTGGTCCACCTTCTCCACCCTGTCCGCCATCAAAGGGGGATGCCGCAAGAGCCTATCTCCGCTGACTACTGCCACAGAGATTGTCACTAACACCAACAGCCCCAGCCAAATCAATTTTTTCACTGTTGTCCATACCTCAGCCGAAGCGCGACTCATACCAAGTCACAGTCTAAACCGTAATTCAAAATATGCCCCATGCTCCACGCCCCATGCCCTTACACCGCTTCATCCTGCTTTTCTCTAGTCTCAGGCATAGCTACTAAAAATAACCCGAAAGCCACAGCCGCGATCGCCGCCAGTGTAAGGAAACCAGTTCTGTAGCCCGCAGATTTAACCACAAAACCAGCAACGAGATTACTTAAAGATGCACCAATACCAATAGTGGTGTTAATCGCCCCTTGCGCCAGATTAAACCGACCAGTTCCCTTCGTTAAGTCAGCAACCACAATAATAACCAGGACACTAAAAATACCGGCAGCAATGCCATCAAGGATCTCTACAGAAATTAAAAAACAAGGATTGCTGTTGAGAGTATAAAGCAAAGCCCGAAGTGGAACAATGGCAAACGCGATCAGGAAAATTGGCTTTCTCCCCCAACTGTTTGCTTTTGCTGCCGTCCAGGGTGCAATCGGAATCATGATCAGCTGGGCTACAACAATGCAGGCTGATACATAGAATGAGACGCCTGTTGCCTTGCCGCTAGATAGTTCTTGGCTGACCAACGGTAGCTGCGCGGCATTACCAAAGTGGTAGAGAACCACCGCAGCAGCAAAGATCAGAATTCGGTGATCGCCCAGCAAATCCTTGATACTGGCCTTGTTATTCGAGTCTGGCTTCGCCTCCGCTTCCTCAGCCTCACCTTCACCACCACGCGCCAAACTATAGTCAATACATTTTTCCTGAATTCTAAACACCGAGGCGATCGTGGCAACACACAAAACGGCGAACAGGTAAAAGATCCACTCTAGTCCTACAAATTGTCCCAACAGCCCAGCCACAGTTGCAGAAGCAACATTTCCTGTATGGTTGAACGCTTCGTTACGACCAATACGCTTTTCTAAATGCTCACGCCCCACCAGTCCCAGTGAAATTGCAGCTACAGTAGGCCCCACAATGATTGCCGAGGCACCAATTATAGCCTGAGCGCCTACTACTATCGGTAACGCCGAAAACTTCACGATAACTATGTAACAGACAGCGACTGCTAACGTGGAGATTGCTACCAACAGCCGTTTCTGGCGGAGGGAATCAACCAAGGCCCCAGCTGGTGTTTGTGCCAGTATTCCGGCAACGCTTGTTGTGGATATAGCAATTCCGATTTGGGCTGGGTTCCAGTGATGATTTAC
>CAXUIV010000482.1:0-4266 GCA_964250875.1 uncultured bacterium | reverse complement strand
GCCTGGGATGACCTAAACATGTCTCTTTTTAAGCAGAGGTATTTAGTTTTGTATCAAAAATGAGATTCTTTATGGCAGGGATGCTGTATGCAGAGTCATTACGGTGATAACGCCAGCACTTGCCAGCAATAGTAAAACTCCCATTGCTACAGACTGACCTAAGTGCTTTGAGGATTTTAAAGTTTTCATTGCTGTTTGTTTATTTATGAGTTGTGCAATCAAACATACCAGCTTTGTATCATCTGTAAACAAATTATGAAAGAAGCTTAAACAAATGTAAAGTATCTTAATCTGCTGCGGCAGTCCTATTCCTGCTCTTGGACTCAGCACCTTCTCTCGCGCCTGATAAGCTCACTGATAAGATCGATTCAATTATGTAGTCAAGAAAGTTATGCAGTTGACAATCAACCTTCCCGAACCTGCCTTTCAGCGATTGTCTCGTCTTGCTGAGCTAACCCACCAACCCTTGTCAGATTTGGTGATTCAGAGTATCGCCGGAAATTTACCGCCAGCGATTGAAACGGCTCCGATTGAAATTCAGCCTGAACTGTTGACTATGCAGACCCTCAGTGTCAATGCATTGAGGCAAATTGCCCAAAGTCAGATCGCATCTCTTCAGCAGGAGCGCCACATCACGTTGCTAGAACAGAACCAGGAGGGTTTGTTGACGGGAGAAGAGCAGCGAGAATTGCAGGAACTCATTCTGACGGCAGATCAACTGATGCTCAAAAAAGCTCATGCCTGTGCTATCTTGCGCTGGCGAGGGCAGCCCATCGGTGATCTAAGTCAGTTGTCTTCTGGATAGCTTATGTCCTCTGTTTTTCAGGCAACTCGCCAGCAAGTGATTTCAGACGCTAAGCAATGTTGTGAATATTGCCGGACTCAACAGCGTTTAATTGGGATGCCGCTTGTGATGGACCATATTATTCCTCGTTCAATGGGTGGAAGCAGCGATCGCACCAACTTAGCGGCATCCTGCTATCGCTGCAATGAGTTTAAGGGTGCTATAACTCATGCCGTCGATCCTGTGATAAGAAAGCAGGTTTCCTTGTTCAACCCCCGTCAGCAAACTTGGACTGAGCATTTTGCCTGGACAGAAGAAGGAACTCTTATTGCTGGCTTAACTACAACAGGTCGAGCAACGATTAACGCACTCAGGCTAAACAATGAATACGTAGTCGAGTCCCGTAAAATTTGGGTTGCTGAAAATTGGCATCCACCCAATGTTTGATGCGGAGATTGCCAAAAATTCCCCAGCTCAGAAGTTAATAATGCCAATCAGCCTAGCTTCTGTAACACTGCGTCGATTACTCAAAACCCTCTTCTTTTGCAATCATTGTAAAGAGGGTCTGAAGGCTCTTGATGGCTAGCACAACCTTTCGCCTCTACAGCTCTAACTTTCTCAGCATCATTTGCAGGATCTTCACTCGTCCCTACTTTTTTACATGCAACAAGTTCAGGGTGCGCAGCACAAATTACTAGCTCTGCTGTCTTTACTTTTTCCTGCTCGCACGTAGCATCGCATGTGGGAGAGACATTATTTGATGCGGTATTTTCTGAAGTCCCAGAGGTTATTGTAGAAGAGGCTGATTCGGTAGATGTTACGGGTGTAGGCGACGAGACCGGCGTCAGTATAGGAGCTGAAGAAGGGGCCGGTTCTGTAGATGCAGAAGTGGTAGATGGTGGAGCTGTAGTTTCTGCTTGCTCGACAGAGTTACAGCCAGTTATTAGTGACAGCAAGGTGAAAGCTAGTACAGCAGCCAAATGTGATGATTTCAGCATGAATTTCTAAGAAAATAACTTTTTAGTTTCACGAACTAACTCTGCAATCAAAAGCGCTTTTGTTACTGACATACTTGAAGCAAAGGCATTGTTCTAGTAGCATAAGCTGGGACAAATTGGATAACACCTAGTACATTTACGAGTTCTTTTGACGTGCTTCTGTATAGTATACTGAGTCGGCCTTGTAGTAATTACTGACACTATGCATTAGTCAATTGCAAACTGACCCAACAGGATGCCAGTGAAAGTTTCCTTCAAATCGCTCTCGCCTTCCAGTCCCCATTGTTTGATCTGATTACCAATTACTCCTGAGCTAGGCTAAAAACCCCCTGTCTAGGGTCTCGCGTCGCCACCAGCAGGAAGTATATTGAAGCTCAGGACTTCTCTATCTTAAACCGCACATAGTCTGTTCGTTTCCTTGCCTCTGGCATTAGTTGGAGAACTTTTGCCATCTCACTCGCGTCCATGAGCGAAAAAGCGGTGAAGCTTTGCTTCCCGCATTATTCACGTCTTAAAGAAATCAAAGATTATTGTGCAAGGTTACGGCACGCTCTAGCTGAACCAGATATAAATATTTCTCAGATCAAACCTTAGTGCGTCACCGATCCGAGGAGTGAAAGATCACCTGTATTCAACACGCTCTAAACGCTCCTGAGCTACATCAGAATGCGTACCTCAAACAATTAATGGCACTGAAATAAACTAGTTTGTATTTGCTCCCTCTTGGCGCTGAAGCGCAACTACGAACAAAGAAATAGCCCTAAGTCAGTGCTACTCTCCACCTCTACTTATCGGGTCGTAGGTTAGAGAATAAACGCTGCCAGTCGTTAGAGGAAGCATCATTCTCTCCAGCCTTCACTTCAAATGTGACATTACACGCCTTGGGTTGCTTCAGCGCCTGCACACAAAGCTCGGCGATGGAATCGCGGCTTACCTTACCCTTGAGATTGTCGCCTTGGTCAAAAGTTAACGCCTGCACCCCAGGATCTTCAGTCAAAGCACAGGGTCTGATGATGGTGTAAGGAACGCCGCTTTCCCGGACACTGTCTTCTCCCTTCAACTTCCAGGTGAGAATTCCGCCTAGCTGGTCATTCATTCGCACGGCTGGCGGTTCCGCCTCTAGATTGATGCCGGGACGTCCTGGGCGAGTGACACCAGCTGAACTGACCAGCACAAATTGTGGTAAGGTTGCTCCTCCATATGCTTTGATAGATTCTACCTGCAAGGTAAAGCCACCCGGCTCAAACTTGGGGTTAAGCTCTCCGTCGTACTCAAATTTACTGAGCATGAGCTGAAACGAGTGGATGTGGCTAGGGTCAAGCGGTGAGTGTTCTTTTAATGTCTTGGCACGGAACACCGGCACCAGCTCAGAGAAGGGGATGCGAACATCCATCCAGCTGTTGTCCACAGTGTCGAAAGAATAAGAGTAGGCGGTACCGTCCCACTGAGTTTCCGGGCGGATCAGGAACTTGTAGCGCTTCCCGTCTCCTCTTAGACGCAGTTCCACGCCTTCATAGCCTGATAAGTTGAGCGGCAAGTCAAAGTTTCGCGTCCGCACCGAGGCAAAGCCGCCGGAGTTTGCAGTTGATACGTTACCAGCAAAGAGGGCCGTGCCGTCCACCAAGCGGATCTCACTCTCACTGACTCCTCCCATGACCACATCGTCTACTGCTCCCCAAGCCTTCAAGTCAGATGAGGTTGTAAAATCAAACACTACATGGGCTTGAGCCAGAGAGTTGGCAGCAGCCTGCACCAAGTTCTTCACCCCCTCATACTCCACTCGCTCTGGAGTGTCTCCAACAACTTCAGGCTGGTAAAATTTTACACCTTGATAGTACTTGGCTCGGTCTGGTGTATCTCCCTCCACAGGCTGTACTCGCACTCCAGTGCAGCACATCACAGCTTGAACTCCCATCATGGCAGCAGTTAGATCAGGCTTGGTAATATCTGCTAGAACCAGTTCTACCTGGTCACCGAGGAGCGTTCGTGCCCGATCAACATCCCTAACGAGCGATCGCACTCTATAATTCTGCTGAAGGAGTCGCTGCACCACCCGTCTGCCAACGCCGCCCGTCGCTCCAGCTACCAATACGATTCCCATCTTTGCTCCAGCCAATTTATGCTCATCACCGTTAGCTTTACCCTGGAGTAGCTGCTGGATCCAACCCACAAAAGGTATAACCTCGAAATAAGCAAGTGTTTGGATAAACCTGCCAGCATCCCATGAGCGATTGTTTTTAGTCATGATAGGCGCTATATCCTGGAAGTAGGCTACGTTGCTAAGTGTTCCCGTTGCTAAGTGTTCTAACGCCCCAATCATGCAAATCTACCTGGATTATAGCGCCACCACACCCACTCGCTCAGAAGCGATCGCCGCGATGCAAGCAGTCCTCACTCAACAGTGGGGCAATCCCACCAGCTTGCATGAGTGGGGACAACGAGCCGCAATGGTGGTAGAGCAAGCCAGAATGCAAGTGGCTGGGT
>CAXUIV010000481.1:0-4273 GCA_964250875.1 uncultured bacterium | reverse complement strand
GTAGCACCACCTTGCTGCATCTGATTGAGCCACTGAGGAGAGGCAGGCGGAGAGATGCTTTTGAGCGTGAAGTCTTGAATTTGGCAATGGGACTGACGGCTGATGCCATCTTGGTCAGTCCAAACATGCCAGTAGTCAATCGTCGGCGGTGTTGAATTTTCAGGAGATGATGTCTGCTGGTGTGAAGAAGTATTGGTCATAAGATTACCCTGTGTTGAATTTGTCAATTTCAGCATGACTTAAGCCTACATTGCATCTATACCGTTAGGAATAGGAGGTGAAAGTCTTTCTCCATAACAATGACTATGTAAACGTTTCTACAATCACAAACTGAATTCTATGAAACTCTTCTATGCCCCTGGGACGTGCGCTCTTGCTCCTCACATTACTTTAGAATGGATCGGTGAACCTTATGAGCTTCAGCAAGTCAAACAAACCGATCCAGAGTTTCTCAAACTCAACCCTTTAGGTCAAGTTCCGGTCGTCGTTGATGAGGGTCGGGTAATGAACCAAGCTGACGCGATCTTGAAATACTTAGCCCACAAGTACCCAAATGCCAAGCTTGGTGACGATGGAACCCTGCAAGATGCCTACGAACTTGATCGTTGGTTAGCATTCCTAACCGGAGACGTTCACCCGGCATTCTTCCCCTACTTTGTTCCGAGTCGTTTCTCGACCGATGATAGTGAAGCGGCAAAGAAAGCAGCAAAAGAGGCGTCTTACAAGCTTATTGATCGTGTTTATCAACACTTGAACGGGCATCTCGATGGCACAACTCATCTAGTAGGCGATCGCCGCACGATTGCAGACGCTTATGCTTTTGCGATGATTCGCTGGGGTAACAATTTACCTAAATCCCTATCGGAATATCCAAATCTTGATCGCTTCTACCACTACTGGCGCGAAGACAAAGGCGTGCAGCAAGCGATGCAGCAGCAAGGACTTGATTAAACTGCGCAATTTGGCCGAAAGATGGACAGCCGTATCTTCAAAGGCATGCCCCTCCGCATAGACAACAGAAGAAAATGAGGAGAAAAAATGACTCAATCCTTACGTAAATTAATGACATTTGAAGAATTTGCAAATTGGAGACCGGAAAATGGGCGTTATGAGCTGCATGATGGGATCATTGTTAAAATGCCGCAACCACTAGGTGAACACGAAAACATCACAGGTTTTTTAATACTAGAAATAGCTGCGGAAATTAAACGACTAAAGCTTCCCTATTCCCTACCTAAAACAGCGCTAGTTAAACCGCCTGAAAGTGAGTCGGGCTACTCTCCAGACGTACTGTTGTTAAATCGTCTTAATTTGGCAGCGGAACCACTGTGGAAAGAATCGACTGTGGTCTACGGTGCATCCATTCCTTTAGTGATTGAGGTTGTTAGCACTAACTGGCGTGATGATTACTTCAAAAAACTTGGTGAATATGAGGGAATTGGCATTTCTGAATATTGGATTGTAGATTATCTTGCTCTCGGCGGTCGTAAGTTTATTGGCAACCTCAAAAAGCCTACTATCTCTGTTTACTCTTTGGTTGAAGGTGAGTACCAAGTCACCCAGTTTATAGGAGATGAACGCATTCAGTCGCCAACATTACCGGAGTTGAACTTGACAGCTCAACAGGTTTTTGAGTCATCAACGTAATTCCCCACCTTTTGTTTCAGATAGTTCAAATTATGGGTTAATGAGGTGTTATGAAGAGGTGCTGTCTGCACAAGCTAGATAGCTACCGCTACGCAAGTTTTACTACTGGTTCAATCGACCAGAACCCATATCCTCAATGACCAGGATAGACAGGCTCTGATTGTGGTTTTGACAAAGCGCGTAGCTCATCCCAGGAGTAGTGTCTAGGTAACTCAATCGGTTTTGTGTCTGCTCCTAAGCCCAAACCGAACGTCTGGTCAACTTCCTCAGTCATTTCCACTAGAGCGTTACCCATCATGCCGCCTGCGATCGCTCCTGTCACTGTACCGATGGCTGCGCCTACTCGCCCTCCCACAGCTTTACCAATAGCTGCACCGGCAACGCCACCACTCACCGCACCTAGTCCAGTAGCGATGGGATGATCAGGGTGTTCTGGAGCTGTATGAGGATTTTTTTGCTGCTCGTCGTTCATATCGTTACCTCCTTGGTTGGAATTATCAAATTACTGCATTCGCTCTGCTAAATGGTCGCCAACGCGCAAGGCATTCGCGATGATTGTCAGGGTGGGGTTGACACCAGAATTAGATGGGAAGAAACCTCCATCTACGACATAGAGGTTATCAACATCGTGGGTACGGCAGTTAAGGTCAAGCACTGAGGTCTGAGGATCTGTACCGAAGCGGCAGGTCCCACACTGGTGTCCCACAGCCTGCACAGGTACCTGGTTGCGGGGATAAATACTAAATGGGATGACGTGCTTGGCTCCCTGGTTTACCGCTTTCAGCACGGAAGTCCAGCGATGGATCAGGCGATTGGCTGCCTCAATGTTGTTAAGGGTATAGTCTAGATGCAGCTGATCCCCCACGATGCGGACGCGGTTATTGGGGTCAGGCAAGTCTTCAACCTGAAGCCACCAGCCGACAGCGCGATCAGCAATTGCGTCCAGTTCAAAGCCCGGAACAAGTTTTACAAAGGGAGCCAGCATCGGAGGTGCTTCAGCCGGAAGCATATCTCGCAGCACATTACCTGTGTTTTGCACCATGCCCATTGGGTAGGGGAAATCTGGCTCACCCCAGTAAAAATCGTTGACGGCGATGGTCTTTTGAAACACTGCCCGGTTAGGTTCTATACCAAGAGATACCAGGGCGATCGCCTGGTGTTTCATAAAGTTGCGCCCTACCTGATCGGAACTATTTGCCAGTCCATGTGGATGGTGGTCATTGGCAGAGCGCAGAAGCAGCGCAGCGGAGTTGATTGCACCACAAGCAACCACTACAACATCTCCAGAAAAGTGATGACGTTCCCCATTGATTTCTGTTTCTACTGCTGTAACCGCTCTCCCTGACTCACTGGTATGCAGTCGGAGAACTTTGGCTTCCGTCAGTAGAGTCAGGTTGGGGTAATCGTGGACAGGACGGATGGCGTTGATCTCTGCATCCGCCTTTGCACCCACCAGGCAAGGGTAGCCATCGAAGGTATCGCAGCGGATGCATGGACTCAGGGTGCGATCAACTTCATTCAGCTTCAGTCCTAGAGGCAGATTGAAGGGATAGTACCCTAGATGACTGATGCCGTCGGCGATCGCCTGCATGTCTGGCTCATGGCTGACGGGAGGATAAGGATACTCCTCGCTGGTTGGTGGCTCAGTTGGATCGGTGCCTCTTTTCCCGTGAACATCATAGAGTTTCTCTGCTTGCGTGTAGTAGGGTTCAAAATCTTGGTACTTGAGAGGCCATGCAGGAGAGATACCATCTTTATGAGTTACCGCTTCAAAATCTCTTTCTCGCAACCGCAACAAGGCTGCACCGTAGACTTTGGTGTTGCCACCCACCCAGTAGCCTGTCTGAGGACGAAAGGCTTTACCCTCTTTGTCGTACCACTGCTCTGCTGTGTGGTAGCGCTCTTTTTGATAGACATCCAGCGCACTCCAGTTAGCTTTTTCTCTAGGCAGAAACTCTCCCCGCTCCAAAACCAGAATCTTCTTGCCTGTAGGTGCCAGCCGATAAGCTAAGGTTCCCCCACCAGCCCCTGTACCAATAATGATGATGTCGTAGTGTTCCGCCGCAATATTCACCTCAAGACCTGCCTTTACTAAGTTGCAAGTACCGTTTTGCTCCTAGCCTCCCTCAACATACTATAGAGGCTTGAGGTTTTTGTTTCTTTCCTCTGGTAAGATTATGCTGGTTGTAGAGACATTACATGTGACGTCTCTACAGTGAACCCATCAAACCAATCTCGGCGAAATACTAGGTCCTATAAATCTACATCAATCAGAGACAGGATTGATGTAGATTTCAGTGTCGCCTTTTTTGAGAATCTAGGTGATTTTCCTAAATTGGAAAAGCAGTTTCCCCAAACGGTATTAGATTCTCGCGCTCTTCTTTGTAGACTTTGTCTTTATAAACTTGAATTTCTTATAAATTTTATACCTGTTACTCTAACCCCTCTAACGCTCACTGTACGAGATGAATTGCTTTATGAACGCGAAACCGATAAAAATTCTGTTCCTAGCGGCAAATCCAGTTGATACATCTCAACTGCGCTTGGGTGAAGAAGTGCGCTCGATTCAGGCAGAACTCGAACGAGCCAAGTACCGCTACCGCCTGGAACTCGTCTCCCACTGGGC
>CAXUIV010000480.1:0-4283 GCA_964250875.1 uncultured bacterium | reverse complement strand
ACAGCTTCCCGCTGCTGAAAGTGAGCTGCACCACCGTAGAGATCCAACCAGTCGCGCACTTGGGCTGCCTGTCCTACCTGCACGGTTTGACCTTGGGCCGTAATTTCAACGAGGCGATCGCGCAGTTCTGTCATCACCTGACGGTTGACTAACACCCCGTTCACCCGCGATCGGCTGCGGAGATTCCCCCCGGACACTGTGAGTTCTCGACTACAGACTATAGAAATCTCATCAATGAAGTCAATCTCCTGAGATGATAACCAAGTGGTCAAGGTTGGGTCTAGGCTAAAGCTGGCTTCTACAACTGCCCGTTCTGTACCAACGCGAACTGAGCGGCTATTCACTTTACCGCCCAAAGCAGCGTCAATCGCATCTAAAATAATTGACTTTCCTGCGCCGGTTTCGCCAGTCAAAACATTCAGACCCGCATCAAATTCCACATCTAACTGGTCAATCAGAGCAAAGTTTTCGATTCGTAGGGAGAGTAACATGAAATCTTACAGTCCATCCAAATTTAGTTTAGTGCGACTTCTCGTCCCGAAGCCGTTCCTACAAATTGTTACAATGCTTAACAAGCTCAATCTGATGCGGTCCCAGATTCATGAAAGTTAAGACGGTATCCTCTGCCTCCAATCGGTTTGCAGCACCAGTGAAGACAACGTCAGTTCCCCAAGCGGATGTCATCACGGCAGTAGCTCCAGTAGAGGAGCTAGAATCCACCGGCATCTCAGCGAATGATGCCGTAACCCCAGCTGCCCTACTCTATGACCCCGTGGCGATCGCAGCGCATTACCGCTACCGGTTGCCACAAGTTTTGGGTCGGATCCTGGCAGTCGTGGGTCCATCTTTAAGCTTTGGCCTGAAGCTGTGGTGGGATCGGCAACGAGGCCGCATCGCCCAAAATCAAAGGCAACGAGCCGTTCAGCTCCGAGAACTGTTGACTCAACTGGGGCCAGCATACATCAAGATTGGACAAGCTTTGTCCACGCGACCAGACCTCGTTCCTCCTCTCTATTTAGAAGAGCTGACTCAGCTGCAAGACCAGCTGCCTCCCTTTCCTAATGAGGTAGCTTACCAGTTTATTAAAGAAGAGCTAGGTGCTTTCCCAGATCAGATTTACGCTGAGCTATCTCCTCAGCCCATCGCCGCTGCGTCTCTAGGACAAGTTTACAAGGGTAAGCTAAAAACAGGTGAGACAGTTGCGGTCAAAGTTCAACGTCCAGACCTCCAAGAGCGCATCACTATAGACTTATACATTTTACGTCGCCTAGCTGCCTGGGCTAAAAAAAGCTTCAAGCGACTGCGGAGTGACTTAGTCGCCATCCTGGACGAATTTGGTAGCCGCATCTACGAAGAGATGGACTACGTCCATGAGGGACACAATGCTGAGCTATTCGCCCGACTCTACGGCCACCTTAAAGATGTCTATGTGCCTCGAATCTACTGGGAATACACAAACCGTCGTGTACTCACCATGGAGTGGATCACAGGCACCAAATTGACTCAGGTAGAGACAATTCGCGCTCAAGGGGTAGATGCTCGTTATTTGATCGAGGTGGGCGTCCAGTGTTCTCTCCGCCAGTTGTTGGAACATGGATTTTTCCACGCCGACCCCCATCCTGGAAATCTGTTAGCCACTCCAGACGGCAAGTTGGCGTATCTGGACTTTGGCATGATGAGCGAGATCAAACCATATCAGCGATACGGCATGATTGAAGCCGTCGTCCATATGGTCAACCGCGACTTTGAAGGCTTAGCCCAAGACTATGTCAAGCTAGACTTCTTAACACCGGACACAGACCTCAGGCCAATCGTTCCAGCTTTGCAGGAAGTCTTTGGCAACGCTCTAGGAGCCAGCGTAGCTGAGCTGAATTTTAAGAGCATCACTGACCAGCTATCGGCCTTGATGTATGAGTACCCATTTCATGTGCCAGCATACTACGCCCTAATTATTAGATCCCTGGTGACATTAGAGGGAATTGCCATTCAAATCGATCCTAACTTCAAAGTTCTGAGTGAAGCCTACCCATACATTTCCAGGCGGCTATTAACTGATCCATCGCCAGAACTTAGGGCATCCCTACGCGATCTGCTGTTCAAAGATAGTAGCTTTCGTTGGAATCGGCTAGAAAACCTACTGCGCAACGCTCGTAACAGTCAAGATTACGACCTCAACCAGGTACTCGATCAGACTTTAGACTTCCTGTCCTCCGAACGGGGTGCCTTCATTCGCAATCACCTGGTCGATGAGGTGGCCAAGGGTGTTGACGCCCTGAGCAGAAATGCTTTACATAACGTCACACACACCCTGCGCGAACGAGTCGGTCTAACAATCAATGAGACGTCTGCCGCGACAGCAGATCAACAGCAAACCTTGGAGCATGTCCAACAGATTTGGAGCATCCTCCAGGAAACCCGTGGCTTTGACCCAATGCGGGTAGCGTCTCAAATTCCTCAGTTACTGCTGAAGCCGGAAGTTCAGCGTCTAGGACAGCAAGTGACTGGTCGTCTGACTCAAAGGGCGGTCGCACGGTTGGTCAGAGAACTGCTAATGCCAGCACCGCCCGATGCTCAGGTGAATGGTCATAAGGTGTTGCCGCCGGGGCGTTAAGGAAGCTGGGGGGGCTGAGTTGCTGGTGGAGACTCAAAAAATGTAGAGACGTTGTATGCAACGTCCCTACATTGCCTCCTCATCTCCTTCGCGTCTCAAACGCTCCTCTAGCTCTTGAACTCGGGATTCCAACTCTTCTTGATCGCGTCTCAAACTCTCTTCTAGCGCTTGAATCTGTTCCCGTCGGGCTTCCAACTCTAGGGAACGACGAGCCAACTCTTGGTTTTGCAAAGTTAGGCTTTGTCGCCATTGCTCCGCTCGATCAACTTCCTGCTGCAAGAAAGCTGGGGTAATACCACTCGACAGGTAGGTCTGCAAGATCTCTAGCACCCAGGTATTAGCGCTTTGCATGCTCAGAACCTCTCGCTTTGGAGAAAGCTCTACCAGAAAGAGCAGTCCCTCACTTAAAGTCAGAGCCTCTGCGATGGGAACAACGACCTCTTCAGGTATGAGTAACCAAGTATATTCCGCTTCCTGACGCGCTAGTAGCCGTAGCTGTGGCTTACCTGACAATTCTTGCTTTTGCAACTTAGCCAGATGTAGCATTGCTCTCTTTTAGCCTCTAGTGTCCCTACGCTAACATCTGTATCCGCTCCCGCAAAATTTTTGCCTGTTTCTGCGCCTCTGTTAGAGCGTCCTGCGCTCCTTTGACCACATCAGCGGGCGCTCTATTGATAAAACCTGGATTGCTGAGGCGACTCGTCAAGGATTGGGTTTCGGCCTCTACCCTGCTCAACTCTTTTGTTAGTTTAGCCCGTAGCGCTTCCACATCGACTACACCTGCAAGGGGGATTAGTACCTGTACAGTACCGACGACGCCTGCAATGAGTTCGGAGGAGCCAGTGCCGTGGGCGGGTTCCCCGACTTGAGGCAACTGGCGTTTCGGAGTTTGGGGTTCTGAGTTTAGATTTTCTGTGATGGTGAGTGACTCTACCTTTGCTAGGGTCTGGATGTAGGACTGTCCATTTGTAAGAATTTGGCGTTCGCGATCGCTCTCACTCTGTAAAATCGCCGTCACCTTCACTCCCGGCTTAATTCCTGCCTCCGCCCGGAGATTACGAATTATGCGGATAGTGCCAATGAGCAGATCAAACTGTTGCTCTAGCTCCCCATCCACCAGCTGAGTGTCGGAGTGCGGATAGGACTGTAGGGCCAAAGCCTGACCATTTCCAGGTTGGGCGAGCGTATGCCAGATTTCTTCGGTGATGTGGGGCATAAAGGGATGGAGCAGTTTCAGTATCCCTTCTAATACGTGGGCCAAGGTTTGTTGAGCAACGCGCCGCGAGGGGGCAGATGAGTCCTTCTGTAGGCGAGATTTGATCAGTTCGATGTACCAATCACAAAAGTCGCCCCAGATAAAGTCATACAGTCCTTTCGCAGCTTCGCCCAATCCATAACAGTCTATCGATTCACTCGTCTGATGCACCACCTGATGAAAGCGGGAGAGAATCCAGCGATCGCTCAGTTCTAAAGCTGCCACATCTGGGGATGACAGCTGTTGCGGGGTCTGACCATCTAAATTCATCATCACAAACCGGGCTGCATTCCACAGTTTGTTAGCAAAGTTGCGAGAACCCTGCACCGAGTTAGATTCATCCGTGTCGCGATTGTACTCCAGTCGGATATCCTGACCCGCTCCTGCCACCTCCTTAATCAGGGTGTAGCGCAAGGC
>CAXUIV010000479.1:0-4284 GCA_964250875.1 uncultured bacterium | reverse complement strand
GAAGACCTCAGCGTTGCTCAGTGGGTAACCCTAGCTAACGAATTAAGGAGTGCGGAGTGCGGAGTGCGGGGTGCGGAGTTATAGAGTTAAAGAGAGCGGAGTGCGAGGTGCAGAGTTATTGACTACTCCGAACTCCCAACTCCGAACTCCCAACTCCGAACTCCCAACTCCCTATATGCGTTCCTACTCCCTAATTGCCCCTGCCAAAATTAATCTGTATCTAGAAATCGTTGGCGATCGCCCAGATGGTTATCATGAACTGGCAATGGTGTTGCAAAGCATCGACCTAGCTGACCAGATAGATTTGCGTCCTATCAGCACTGACACAATTCGTGTCCGCTGTAATCACCCACAGGTGCCGCAAGATCGAAGCAACTTGGCGACTCGTGCCGCTGAATTGGTAGCGGCTCAATTTCCTCAAGTCTTCAGTCAGTATGGTGGGGTGGAAATCACTATCCACAAGCACATTCCTGTGGCAGCTGGGTTAGCTGGGGGGTCTACGGATGCAGCAGCAGTTTTGGTAGGACTGGATTTGCTATGGGAATTAGGCTTGACCCAAGTGGAGTTAGAAGAACTGGCAGCCCAGTTGGGTTCAGATGTGCCTTTTTGTATAGCAGGTGGAACGGCGATCGCAACTGGTCGCGGCGAACGACTTTCTCCCCTACCCAGTCTGGAGCAGCTATATCTCATTTTGGGCAAACACCGCAATCTGACGGTTTCTACTCGTTGGGCTTATCAAACCTACCGACAGCAGTTTGGTCATACTTACGTTACTGATACACAAAATCCTGAATCCAGAGCTGCGAGCGTACATTCTGGACCAATGGTAAAAGCAATTACCCGCAAGGAGGGAGCAGAAATCGGTCAGCTGCTCCATAATGATCTAGAGCGAGTGGTGTTGCCAGAGTATCCGCAAGTGTTACAACTGCGGCAGGCATTTCACGAGGCTGGCGTTTTGGGAGCAATGATGTCTGGTTCTGGCCCCACAGTATTTGGGATATGTGAGTCTTATGATCGGGCACAAGCGGTGCAGGCGGCGATCAGAGCAGCAATTCCCGATCCAGATCTAGAAATCTGGGTGGCCCAGTCATCTAACACAGGTATTCGAGTTGCTTCTAAATAAAAAAGGCTATGAATCAACCATCACCACAAAATCCATCAGATCAATTGCCCAAGACGGTACAGACCTCACCAACTCCTTTTAACTGTTTGGGTGGGGCACTAATTTCTGGGGGACTGGCGACAGCACTCTACTTTCTAACAGCATCGATTGTCCAGACTTTTGCTGCCAAGCCTGTGCATTCTAACAATCCAATTGTTGTGAACATTACTGCTGCCGTTCGTACCCTAGTCGTAGGGATGAGCGCCTTGGCGACTGGTATATTCGGTCTAGTAGCGATCGGTCTGGTGGCTCTGGCGATTCAACTTCTATTTCAGAAGTTAAGCCAAGCAGATCCACCCTCAAATGTCTAATAGCAGCTTAAATTCTCGTTAGCATGGGATTGGGGTTTGCACAACAGACGAGCAATCAGGCTCCAAACGAACGATGCACCCACCTATTAGAGAAATGACGTTGGCTAACTGATGAAGTTACAAATTCTATTACCACTAGGCTTAATCGCGATCGCCGCCATCGGAATTGGCGTTTATAGTGCTTATAGTGCTAGTTCTGCACCCCTGCCAGAAGGATTTCCATCACCTACACCTGCTGGAAAAATAGAGGTGAAGCACTACCCAGCTTACCGTTCTGGCACAATTCACTATCAGGGCCAACTCTCCCAAGCAGCAGAAGCTTCCTTCAGCCCACTATTTAGCCACATTAGTGCGAATCATATTTCGATGACGGCTCCAGTAGAAGCTCGTTATCCAGCAAGTACATTATGGGTTGGAAAGGAAGCCCAGCCCGATCAGCAAGGTGAGGCTGAGGTTTCATTTCTCTATCGCAGTCCTGATATTAATCCCACACAGATTGCCCCAGGCATCAGGGTAGAAGACACGGCAGCGATGACCGTGGTTAGCATTGGTGTTCAGGGCAGCTACAGCTACGCCAGCTACCAGCAACACATTCAGCAGCTGCATAACTGGCTGATTCAGCACCCAGCCTATCGCGTTGTTGGTGCGCCCCGACGCTTCTTTTATGATTCACCTTTTGTTCCAGACGCACTGAAGCGCAGTGAGATTCAAGTGCCAATTCAAACATGACCCGTAAAACAATCTTAGGAATACTTTTGTGTTCCGCTGCCACTTGGGAATTACAAAGCCAATCGCTAAATGCTGTTCAGCTAGCGGATGGAACCGTCTACTTTACTCAGCCTCCAAGCTTAGTTAAAGCTATAACTACGTTTCGAAATCCTGGAGTTCCAGCAACCTACTATTTCACCTTAGATCTACCAGCAACTGCTGGCGAACCCTTGCAACGAGTCACGTTTAAACAGCAACAAGGATCAGAGGACATCGGGTTCAACTTAAAGCATAGCGAGGCAGAGGCAGAGGCACCGTCGCAACCCAGGCAGAAACTCAATTTAGGTGAGGTTACAAGCGATCCTAAATCACATACAGTCTCAGTTACGTTCGATCCACCAGTATCTCCAGGCCGAACGATCATCATTGGTCTTCATCCTGTCGGTAATCCCTTGTTTGGTGGCGTCTATTTGTTCGGTGTCATCGCATTCCCAGTAGGGGAGAAAGTCCACGGTCAATTTCTCGGTTACGGACGGCTTCAGTTTTCAATTCCTTCTAGGTAGCAGGTATACGGCAAGTGGCACCGTCTTGTGGAGACGTTAGATGTAATGTCCTCTACAGGGTGGGGAGATGCTAATTGCCTGCTGGGGCGAAGTTCAATGTTCCAGATATTGACTGTGGGGTGGCGGACGGTGCTGTCGATTCTGGTGGGCTGGCTGACTGCCCGCTCTCAGGCTGGCTAAGGCGGAACGGCTTCCCAGAAAGACTCTGTGCTGGCGCTACTGGACTGGGGGCTAACCCAGGAGAAAAGCTCAAATTTACATTGGTTGACTGAGTGGTTGAGGCAATAGAATTCTCTTTATCGTCCCTATCCTTCATCCCCCCATTGTCCCTACTCACAGGATCCTCTGCCATAGCCGTCCCTAACGTGCCCAAATTATGGGCCAAGGCGCTAGCGACTTCCCCCACCCGCCGCCGTTGATCCAAGGCAATGCAATGCCAGCGCCAAGCCTCAGAACCCTGAGTGAGTCCCATCAGCCGCTGCTGGTAGAATGGCTCCCGCCGACAAATTCCAAATAGTCCACCAGCATCAAGCTGACCCGCAGAATTGCGAAACGCTTCGACCCGAGCGGTGACCAGAGCCTTGCTACCGCTCAAACCCCGATCCAAGGCTTGCTGATACTTAGAAGCAAACTCTGGACCTGCTTGGTCTGACTGATTCCACAGGTCTGTGCCGTTGACCACTGCTGTCGGATCGTTGCTAGGATTTAAGCTCAGCTCGCGTAGCTGCTGCTCAGTAACCACTGCGTGCTGTTGCAGTGCTAGCAGACAACGCTGGTTAGCTTCAGCTACCGTCAAATGGGCAGCGCCGTTCCAGCTGCAAAAGCCGCGATTGGTAACATGGTTGCCTGGATCAATATGGCCGTAGTAAAGGGCGGTGACTTCCCCGGTCGGCGTTAGGTTCCCCTCCGCTGCCCCTACAGCGATCGCTCCTGGAGACTGAGCTGTGACAAAGAGTCGAGAGGCAGTATTCACCGCCAATGCTGCCTGTGGTTGAGCCATAACCTGTACAAGGCGAATAGCCACTGCGGCAGTGGTAGCTCCTAGCAGCCACAATCCTGCAATCAATAGGTGATGCCGTCGTTGTCGTTTCATGTCTACCATCCAATTGATTTACCAAAGCTGTTTCTCAGCCCAAACTAAACCTGACTGCTGATTACCGACTTTTACGGCGGCTGCAACATACGTTCGACCATTTGCTTTGACGGCTCCACCAAGGCCCAGCGCCCATCCGCTTGCTCGTTCAGTAGCGCCAAGCGCAACTCTTCAGCCGCTCCGATGGCTTCACCCCGACGATGGGGACCAAAGGCAGGTGACTTCACTCCACACAGCCGCCACAGGTAACTTGGCACTTCCTCACTCGCAAAAATCACGCAGTCGCCTTTGTAGGGCTGCACCCGACCAGCTACAGGAGCATACACGGCGTCGCCACCCACGGCGATCGATACGTCTCCCAACCCCCCCAGCACCTGATGACCGGCTACTGCCTCTCCTGGTTGCAGTTCCCAACGCTGGGCCAGCTGTAACTCCCGTGGTGGTTCT
>CAXUIV010000478.1:0-4306 GCA_964250875.1 uncultured bacterium | reverse complement strand
CTCTAGCCCAGCTGCTATTCTTCCTTAGAAGGTTACATGTCAACTCTCGTCATTGTCGAATCTCCCACCAAAGCACGCACTATTCGTAACTACCTGCCATCTGGCTACCAGGTGGAGGCGTCTATGGGTCACGTGCGTGACCTTCCCCAGTCTGCCGAAGAAATTCCCTCTGCCGTCAAAGCAGAGAAATGGTCGAAGTTGGGGGTGAATGTGGACGCTGACTTTGAACCTCTGTATGTCGTTCCTAAAGATAAAAAGAAAATTGTCAGTCAGCTAAAAGAAGCGCTTAAAGCGGCAGACGAACTTGTGCTAGCCACTGATGAGGACCGCGAAGGCGAAAGCATTAGCTGGCATTTGTTGCAGCTGCTGAAGCCTAAAGTTCCGGTGAAGCGGATGGTGTTTCACGAGATTACCCAAGAAGCGATCAAAAAAGCTCTCAAAAACTGCCGCAACATTGACGAGAGACTGGTTCGTGCCCAGGAAACACGGCGAATATTAGACCGACTTGTGGGTTACACCCTGTCGCCTTTGCTGTGGAAAAAAATCGCCTGGGGTCTGTCAGCTGGGCGAGTGCAGTCAGTAGCAGTGCGGCTACTGGTCAATCGAGAACACCAGCGCCGTGCCTTCCGCCAGGGTAGCTACTGGGACCTTAAGGCCAACCTAGAGCAGGAAGCCCCATTTACAGCGGTGCTGGTGACGCTTGCTGGTAATAGGCTGGCTAGCGGTAGCGATTTTGACGCTGCAACTGGTCAAATTATCGCTGGGCGGAACGTGGTCCTGCTGAATGAAGCAGAGGCTAGAACTCTTCAGGAGCGCCTCGCTGGAAAAAACTGGACGGCTACAGAGATTGAGGAGCGACCAGTTACGCGCAAACCAGCGCCCCCCTTCACCACTTCAACCTTGCAACAGGAGGCCAACCGCAAACTGCGCCTGTCCGCCCGTGACACGATGCGAACTGCTCAAAATCTCTATGAGCAGGGTTACATTACCTACATGCGGACCGATTCGGTGCATTTGTCTGATCAGGCGATCGCCGCTGCCCGGATCTGTGTGGAGCAACTGTATGGTAAGGAATACCTCAGCCCTAAAGAGCGTCAATACACGACTAAGAGTAAAGGCGCACAGGAAGCCCATGAAGCGATTCGCCCAGCGGGTAGTACTTTTCGCACGCCACAGCAAACTGGCTTAAGCGGTCGGGAGTTCTCACTCTATGAATTGATTTGGAAGCGCACCGTCGCCACTCAAATGGCTGAGGCTCGTCAGACTCAAATCTCAGTGCAGCTGCAAGTCGAAGATGCTGGGTTTCGCTCTAGCGGTAAACGAATTGACTTTGCTGGTTATTTACGCGCCTATGTAGAGGGTTCAGACGATCCGAACGCCGCCCTAGAAGACCAGGAAGTGATACTACCGTTTCTGCAAAAGGGCGATCGCCCCAGATGCACCCACTTAGAAGCCATTGGTCACGAAACCCAACCTCCAGCCCGCTATACTGAGGCGTCTCTCGTTAAAACGCTGGAAAGTGAAGGCATAGGGCGTCCTAGCACCTACGCCAGTATCATCGGTACAATCATCGACCGGGGCTACACTCAACTTGTGGGAAATGCCTTGGTTCCTACCTTCACTGCTTTTGCCGTCACTGCCCTGCTAGAAAAACACTTTCCCAACTTGGTCAGTACAGGCTTTACGTCCCAGATGGAGCAGACCCTGGATGATATTGCCGCTGGCGAAGCAGATTGGCTTCCTTATCTGCGGCAATTCTATTCTGGAGACGCTGGGCTAGAGACCTTGGTGAAGGAACGGGAAGACCAAATTGACCCCGGTGTTGCCCGGACTGTTGAATTAGAGGACCTAGCTGCCAAAGTCCGGATTGGTAAATTTGGCCCCTACATTGAGGCAGACAACGGCAATGGCACCGTTACCGCCTCCATTCCCAAAAACGTCACTCCAGATGAGCTTGACCTAGATTTGGTTGAAGTCCTGCTGCGTCAAAAAACCGAAGGTCCCGATCAGCTAGGCAGCCATCCTGAAACTGGGGAACCAATTTTCGTGCTAATTGGTACTAACGGTCCTTACTTGCAGCTAGGTGAAAAGACTGATGAGAAATCCAAGCCCAAGCGAGCTTCTTTGCCGAAAGGAGTGACTTTAGAAAACTTAACGCTGGATATGGCTGTCAATCTGCTTTCTCTACCGCGCACCTTAGGCGTTCATCCCGATACTGGTGGCAAAATTCAGGCAGGGCTGGGTAAGTTTGGCCCGTATACGGTTCACGACCAGGGTAAGGACGAAAAAGACTACCGTTCGCTCAAAGCCGGTGACGATGTTTTTACGATCTCTCTGGAACGGGCTTTGGAGTTACTTGCTGAACCGAAGAAGGGGCGTCGCGCCAGTGCTGGTAAGGCTAAGGCAGCATTGCGAGAATTGGGTTCTCATCCAGGTGATGGCGAGCCGGTAAACGTGTACGATGGTCCCTACGGTCCATACATCAAGCATGGCAAGACAAACGCATCAGTACCAGAGGGTGAGTCAGTTGAGGAGTTAACGCTGTCTACAGCACTAGAACTGTTGGCGGCTAAGGCTGGTACGGCGACAAAATCCAGTCGTCAGTCGAGAACATCAGCGAGTGCTAACGGCAGGGCAACTAAATCATCAACCACCAGCGCTAAGAGGAAGACTACGGCTGGTACTGGTACTAGCCGCAAGACAACTGCGACAAAAAGCTCTAAGGCCAAGGCGTGAATTGGTTGTTTTTTGTTGGCTATTGGTTATTGGTTCTTAGCAATACAAACAACTAACAACTAATAACCAACAACTAACAACTCTAAATACCAGACATCACAGGCCAAGTGGTGAATATAAAGACGGCAACGACGGCGATCGCGAGCAGTCCTTGAATCAGTTTGCCGACAAGAGACCCTACCACAATCCCCGCACCAGCTTGCAGCGACAGCTTAGCTCTCTGCCCCAGTTCCAATTCTCGCCGGTAGAGAAACTCTCCAACAATTGCTCCGCCTAACGGTCCTAGAAGCACGCCGATTATCGGTCCACCAACAGGTAAAGCAGGCAACAGTCCAAAAACGCCAAGCAGCAGGCCAACTATGGAGCCGATTTGTCCCCACTTGCTTGCCCCTACCTGTTTCGCTCCCCAATAGCTGGCCAAAAACTCAATACCAAAATTGAGCAGTAGGACCAGAAGAGCGAATCCCAGCGCTAAAGCAACACCATTAAAACCTTGAACGGCTCCCCAAACCACAATGGCAACCAGTATCAAAACTGCTCCGGGAATGCCAGGAAGGAAAGCTCCAATTGCACCCACGACCATAGCGGCAACCAACACCCAGTATAAAATAGTTACATCCATAAAAATACGAGCCAGCTTTACTTTTCCTTATCACCCGATAGTAAGCCAAAAGTCCATAGACTCACGTCATTCTAGAGAGTGACCGAAGCGACTTCAAATTTTAGAACGCTACAAGGTAAGAGGAAACTTTTTGCCTCGCCTGCGTCTATATCGGGGGGTGCGATGAAAATACCTAAGACTGTGTATTCCAACCCAGCGACGAATTGTGAGGAAGCAGTCAGCGATAAGGAGATAACTTGTGAGTGTCAGTAACCCCGATAAAGATAAAAACATACCAGCACTTCAGACACGTACCCAAAATAAGAGTGCCGTTCCTACTGCTCCCTTGCCAGACCCCATTGGTCAAAGTATTGAGACCATCATTGCCTTGCATACACAAGCTGAAAAAGACGTCAGCCGACACCAGCGGACTGTAGAAACCGTTACTGGCTTCTTTGACCGTCCAGCGTTCCTGTACAGCATCTTACTCGTGGTGGCTCTATGGATGGGTTTCAACAGTATACCCCGCCGCTTCAGTGTACCAAGATTCGATCCACCGCCATTTGATTGGTTGAATCGTTCCATTACCCTTAGCTCACTGCTAATGACGACAGGAGTATTAATTGCGCAAAACCGGCAAGACAAACTAGCAGAACAACGAGCGCAGCTTAACCTACAGCTAAACCTACTTTCCGAGCAAAAAATCGCCAAACTTATTGCCCTGGTCGATGAACTGCGCCACGATCTACCCCAAGTGAGCGATCGCGACGATCCCGAAGCAAAAGCAATGGAGCAACCCGCCGATCCACATGTAGTACTGGACACACTAGACCAAACCTTAAACAAAGAACTCTCACAGCTCCATAAATAAAGAAGCAAGGCACATATACTGCTATTTCTCAGCGCCCTCTGCGCCCACCGCAAGTTTTCCGGGAGGCAGAGCCTTCCAGGTAACGCTACGCTTCGCCT
>CAXUIV010000477.1:0-4308 GCA_964250875.1 uncultured bacterium | reverse complement strand
ACTATTCTGTGCAAAAAGCATAGTGCCATAGCAATTATTGTTCACTCCTAGAAGGCACGAATTCTACCTCTACCCTGTCAACATCTCGACGCTCAAGCTACCGGATTCGGTCATAACTCGGAAATTTCAGCAGCAAACTTAGAGATGATGACTCGGTGCAGCGACCTGAACACAATTGTTTCTGTACAGTTTGAACATCCGCCAGGACTCCTGTTAGAAGCGCCAGTGGACCCCCAGCAGTTCAAACCAGAGACTTCCCTGTGGCGCGAATGGCAGTTGAGAATCCAGGGGCAACGGGACGTGATGCTAGAGATTTAATGATCGAGCAGGTTGAGTGTGTTGGTTGGGCATCCATATGAGTTTCAGATCAGGACGAATCCGTCGCGCTGTTCCTTGAATGCTATCGATCACCCGCGAACAGAGAACAACGGAACTTTCCAAAATTGGCAAGTACGTTTCCGCAGACGGTGCTAACGGCAAAACGGTGAATTTTTAACGAAGGCAGATGAAGAGAGTGCGAAGTGGGGAGTGAAGGCGATCGCCTCAACCGACTTCTTTTCGGTAGCGTTTTAGCATTGCACCACCGAGGGCACTCAGCCAAAACGCATTTAACACCGAGAAAGAGGATTCAGGAACAGTAATCGGATCAGCACGAAAGATGCCGCTCGTGCCATCAGTGAGTTGGGCATAGAACGCGAGTTGACCGCGATTGTTCAGCCCTCTTGTGGAGAAACCAATGTTTTGGAAAGAATTAGAACTTGCCACCGTAGAACCAAACAGAGAGTCGCCGCTGGCGATGACTTGATCAGTTTCAGGATCTGGTCCAATAAATAGACCTTGATCACTCTTCCCTCTTAGTGATGCCAAGAAAGCGACTGTGCCGTCGTCATTGATAGAGGGTGTATAGACTTGAGTGAGGATGCCGGGAGCGAAAGAAAAACCACCACTTACCACAGTAGTCAGTGGTCCGCCATTACTACTAACGGTGAAAATGGCGGTATGACCCGCATTGAATCCAGCTCCAAGAGCTATCGTTCCGGCTCCATTAATAGAAATAGGGCCACCATAGCTACCGCCCTTCACCACAGTTGTGACAGGTCCTCCGCTACTGCCAACGGTGAAAAGACCTCCATTGCTCAAGTAACCGTTTCCCTTGGAGAAGGCTATTGTTCCGGCATTATTGAGGGCAAATTCATTAAGATTCCCGTCTGGGGAAATTAAAGTAGTCAGTGGTCCACCATTGCCAGTGAAAATGCTTGGACCAGTAAAGACTGGAAAAGGCGGAGGAATAAAAGCCGTGAGGGCTACCGTTCCGGCATCATTAATGACAGGACTAATGCCTGAACCAGCAAGGGTGATAAGTCCAAAGCTAAAGTTGGCGATCGTGGTCAGTCCCTCACCCGGAATACCTGTGCCAGTGTAAACGCCTAAGCTATTTGATGGGTCACTCGTACTGGCTCCAAACGCCACTCTTCCAGCATTATTAATTGAGGGATTGGTCAATATAGAGCTAAGAACTGAGGTCGTTCCACCGACACCGTTACTGACGCCGTTACTGAGGGCGATGTTTGTGATCGGTCCACCACTACCGGTGAAGACTCCTGTGCCTCCCGTATCTAGAGCAGCTGAGAAGGCTACCGTCCCAGCATCGTTGATAGAGGGGCTAGTGAAGAAGCTACTGAAGGTACTGCTGGTGTCAGCAATCTTAGTAAAGGTAAAGCTGGCGGCTCTCGCTGCTCCAGTCGTTAGTAAGCTGAGGCACAAGCCCGTACCTGCTGCTGGGATGCTCCAATGTAGTTGCACGGCTCTTCTCCTATAGACAGCGATTAACTGAAATCGGGTGAGTTTGAGGTGCGATCGCGTTGTGGGATTGCCAACCCGTCTTTGCCTTAAAAAAAAGCCCAGATGAGTGATCACCCAGGTTTAAACGCTAAGCATAAACTAGAACAATTGTACTACTAAGGGCAACCTAACTCAGCCTGATGCTGGCAGATGCGTTGCCCTTGCAATTACTACTGAAGTCAGAGTCTCTACATGTGTACAATGGATGGGACTGAGCGTGCCGGTAGTTGCACTGTAGTCATGACGCTATGATATCGACTTTGCCGGATTCTAAATCGTAACGTCCGCCAACTATTTTCAACTTGTTCTGTGTAAACAGGTCAGCCAAAATCGGTCGAGAGGTTCTCAATTTCTCAACCACCATTCTGACGTTTGCTCTCACTGCATTATCCAGAAAATCACCAGGCTGACCTTTTACTTGTTCTACTGCTGGTTTGATTGCCTCAACCAAACTGCTAATGTGACCGGGAACTGCTTCGCTTTTTAACGCAGCTGTAACTGCACCACATTTCTCGTGGCCTAGCACCATAACTAGAGGTGCACCAAGGTTCGCTGCCGCAAATTCGATACTGCCAGTAATAGCATCATCTAAAATGTTTCCTGCTACCCGAATTACAAACAAGTCACCAAGTCCCTGGTCAAACACAATTTCTGGTGGTACCCGCGAATCTGCACAACCCAGTATAATTGCAAAAGGATGTTGACCTTTTGCTACCTCTTTAAGACGCTGCTCGGTTTGGTCAGGATGTACCATTTTATGGACAACGTGCCGTTGATTCCCTTCCACCAGTTGTTGCAGTGCTTTATCTGGATCGATTGCTGAGACAGTCTTTGCTACGGTTGGGTCAGAGGAGATGAGTTTAGTCCCAAGTCCTGCTAATAGTGTCCCGGATCCAACTGCTCCAAGAAAATTGCGTCTCGTGAACCATTTTAATTGTTTTTTGTGTTTCATTTTGTGAACCTAGCAACTGATTAACACTTAATTGTTGCATTTTCATCCCCTCTTAAATAAGGGAAAAATCAAGAGTTTAAAGTCTCTCTTAATAAGGGGGATAAGGGACAACACTCAGTATTTTAATATACAATGCACAAAAACAATATCATTTTTATGCCTAAAGTAACCGCTTAGGGAGAAACGCTTGAATGCCCTCAAGGAGCTGACCTGCGAGAGGTGTTGCTCCAGAACGGGATTGACCTCTATAATTGAGCCGACTCAGCAGTTAACTGCCACTGGATTGGCACCTGTGGCACCAGTCATATCTCCAATAAAAGACCCCCAGCGTCGTAACTGAGGGCACCAGCAAGGTGAATTTACTTCTGCTTAATTCTATGTAGCGATCGCGCTGAGCTAGGAAAAACACCCGTCAGCTTATAGAGCAGTGCGGCCAGCAAACATGTTGTAGATGAAAACTGCAACAATTGCGCCAAGAACGGCCACTGCAATACCAGGAATGCTGAGAGAAGCTGCTGCTAAGCCTAGATGTCCTGTCGCGAAGAACATGCCCAAGCTACCACCCACAAAAGCACCAATGATTCCTAACAAAATTGTAGAAAGAATACCGCCACCACGAGCTTGAGGATCTACAGCTTTAGCAATGGCACCGGCAATCAGACCTAAAACAACCCAAGCTAAAATGTTCATTTTCTTATTTCCTTTAACTTCTTTCCGTCAATGAATACAGATTAACAGTCACCACATTGTCTGGCTATCTGTCACGCGAAATAACTATAAAATTGAAGAGTCACACTTGAGGAGCAATGCTTTACAGCATCTGACCTATCAAAAAGTAGATGAGTATTTCTTGAAGCATAGCTAAATTGGAACTATCAAAACTATCCAAGCAATTTCTGCCGTCCGGTTAAACCCCGAACGGTTTTCTTATAGAGTTCATCTCTTAAGGCAATGCTGCTTGGGCGAAGCCTGTCTAGTGGTGGTGGCATTTCCAAGTACCATCTAAGGGAGTGCCAATGGACCCCCAGCAACTCGATCTGTTCTCAAGCTCAATCAGCTTCACCCCAGTCAGCAGACCAAAGACGCTGCTGATGGATCGTGATGCCTTGACAAGATGGAAGTCTCAGATAGCCACTCATCAGAAAGAGGCTAGAGATTGCCAGTCAGCACAGCAGGAGACACTATTTGACGTTGCGCCGGTTCATAAGTGATGGAGAGACATAATGTTGAGGCGATCGCCCCAGGCATATCTGATTGGGTGAGACGCAGATATTACTGTTGTAGGCGATCGCTGGCTGTTCATTGTAAGAGGGTGATTACGCCTTACGCATGGTGGCCGGGAACCCAGTGGCGACCAATTCCTAAGAAACCGTTATCCCAATGACCAGGAACCCAAACTTGGTTCTCTTGCTGGCGACGAATTTCTTGCTGATAGCGAGCTTCTTGCTGACGGCGAATTTCTTGCTGATGTTGGACTTGTTGCTCTTGACGAACCCTAGCATCACGCGAAGTAT
>CAXUIV010000476.1:0-4312 GCA_964250875.1 uncultured bacterium | reverse complement strand
GCAAGTACCTGTCCCATCAAGATTGACAGTGACTTGGACATCGGTTTCACCTGTGGTGCGACGAACGAAGGCAGTGCGGGCTAGCTGATGAGGGGTAGTTGGAATTGGGCGATCGCTTGTTTTCATGACACATGCTGCTAATTTACATCCCCATTATTTCGTACCCAGCATCCACATACAGGACTTGACCTGTAATTCCACTCGCCAAGTCGCTACACAAAAAAGCAGCAGCATTGCCCACTTCTAGTTGAGTCACCGTCCGCCGTAGGGGAGCAACCTCCTCTACATGATGAATCATATCCAAAATGCCACCGACTGCTGAGGAAGCCAGAGTGCGGATGGGTCCAGCTGAAATAGCATTGACTCGAATGTTTTGGGGACCAAGTTCAAATGCCAGGTAACGGACACATGTGTCTAATCCCGCCTTAGCAACTCCCATCAGGTTGTAGTTCGGCACCACTCGGACACCTCCTAAGTAGGTAAGCGTGACGATACTGCCGCCTGTCATTAGAGGTTTAGCTGCCCCGCTCATTTGAATGAGGGAATAGGTGCTGATTTCTAAAGCCTGATTGAAACCCGCACGCGAGGTACTGCTAAAGTCGCCTGTCAAATCTTCCTTGTTAGCAAAAGCAAGGCAGTGAATGAGGATATCTAACTTGCCCCACTTATCCTTAATGGTCTCGAAGGTGGAGTGAATTTGTGGTTCATCCTGAACATCGCAGGGAAGAAACAGACTAGGGTTGAGGGGATCAACCAGGTCTGCAACTTTCTTCTCGAAGCGACCCCGATCATCCGGCAGGTAAGTAATGCCCAGATTAGCTCCGGCTTTGTGTAGCTGTTGCGCGATTCCCCAGGCGATGGAGCGATTGTTGGCAATGCCGGTAACGAGAGCGTTTTTTCCGGTTAAATCTAGCATAGAGATCGATGGTGACCATTCCTTTGAGGATACTCGAATCTGGGAATGCTACAAGCAATTTGTGTCACAAACTACCGCAACCCACTCAATATGACTCCATCTGGCTTAATATATTGTGAATATACATCTATAAATGTTATTGCACGACTAAAAACATACCGCTTCGGAGCTAAGAGGAAAGGGTTATTCATACACCCATTTTTCCTAGCGCGGAGACTGATGGAACTGTCCTGTCGCGATGTAGCAATCGATACCAATAACATCTGAGTCAACTTTTTAAGGGTTACAAAATTGGCGTTTCAGGGAATTTCTGTAGCAAATCAGACAAAAAACCACTTGAAAGTTAGTTTAAGTGTTGTAGAGTCCAAAAGCGCTCCTGAATGGGTTTTTGAAACGCGAACGTTTGTCGCTCCTACATGGTGTAGTCTTTTGGGCATTGCTGAGGGATAAGGAATATGGTCGTGATGCAAGATAAACCGCTAGCAGCTGTGTTCCGTCAGGTGGGAACTGGATCGTTTCCGCCAGTTGTGGAAACATTTGAACGGGGCAAGACAATCTTTTTTCCTGGTGATCCGGCGGAACGCGTTTATTTTCTGCTCAAAGGAGCGGTGAAGCTCTCCAGGGTCTATGAGGCTGGAGAAGAGATTACTGTGGCTCTGTTACGAGAGAACACCGTTTTTGGCGTCCTGTCACTACTGACTGGACATCGGTCAGATCGGTTTTACCATGCCGTGGCGTTCACGCCAGTAGAGCTGTTGTCAGCACCGATTGAACAGATGGAGCAAGCGCTGAAAGACAGTCCAGAATTGTCAATGTTGATGCTACAGGGACTTTCTTCTCGCATCTTGCAGACAGAAATGATGATTGAAACCTTAGCACATCGCGATATGGGTTCTCGATTGGTCAGTTTTTTGTTGATTCTCTGCCGCGATTTTGGGGCACCCAGTGCTGATGGCATTACAATCGACCTAAAACTTTCTCATCAAGCGATCGCCGAAGCTATAGGCTCTACCCGCGTGACAGTCACTCGGTTGTTGGGAGACCTACGGCAAGAGCAAATGATCTCCATCCATAAAAAAAAGATTACTGTTCACAATCCTGTAGCGCTGAGCCAGCAGTTTACGTAAACTCCGAACCCCAAACTCCAAACCTCCTTGCCAAAGTAGTAGGCTGTATCTGAACGGTTTCGTTAGCTAGTAGAGATGACCACCGGGTACATCGTATTTGTAGCAGTCTTAGTTTTGGGGGGCGTGATCGCAACGGTGGGCGATCGCATTGGCACGCGGGTAGGCAAAGCCCGTCTGAGCCTGTTTAACCTTCGCCCCCGCAATACAGCTGTCCTCATCACAATTATGACCGGCAGCGTCATCTCCGCCACAACGCTAGCAGTACTCCTGGCCTTAAGCGACCAGTTGCGGACTGGGCTGTTTAAACTAGACCAGATCAAAAGAAATCTACGTCACGCTCGGAGCGATATCGAACAAACTAGAAATCAGAAGAGTCAGGTGGAGGCGGAACTCGCTAAAGCTAAAAGCGAACAAAAAGCCGAACAAATAGAAGTGCAAAAACGGCAGGCAGCGGCGCAAAAACGCTTGGAGACAACGAATCAATCATTGCAGGCAGCGATCGCCAAGCAAGCTCAAACTCAAATCCAGCTCAATCGCAACCAGACAAAACAAGCTCAAACCCAGACCCAACTCAATCTCACTCAAACTAAACAGGCCCAAACTCAGTCTCAACTCAATCTCACCCAGAACCAGCTTGGTCAGGTTTCAACCCAGTTTCTGCAAGCCCAAGCTCGACTCGATCGAGTTTCCCAACAGGCAAAGGCGTTGCGGGCTGAGATTCAACAACGCCAGACAGAGCGTCAACAGCTGATCGACCAAGTCAAAGAGCAAATTTCTCAGCGCGACCAAGCGGTTGCTAAACTAGACCAAAATATTGCCCAGCGCGATCTGGACATTGCTGAGCGAGACCGAGTTATTGCTCAGCGGGAATCGCGCCTCGAAGACCTGGAAACCCAACAAGGGTACCTAGAACGGGAAGTCGCAACACTAGAACAGTTCTACCAGTCCTATCAAGTCCTGCGGCTGGGTAATGTGGTTCTAGCTCGGGATCAAGTCCTTGCCGCTGGCGTAGTTCGGATTATAGAACCATCAGCCGCTCGTCAAGCGGTTGAGCAACTCCTGAGGGAGGCCAACCGGACTGCCATCCAGTTAACTCAGCCTAGTACTGAGCAGATCAGCGAGCGGGTTGTTCAAATTACAGAATCACAAGTTAACGAGCTACTCAACCAACTTAACGACGGTAAAGTTTATGTAGTAAGAATTCTTTCAAGTGGCAACTACGTCTTGGGGGAAAAGCACGTTCAGGTTTTTGCGGATGCAATGTTGAATAGAGTCGTCTTTCAGCAAGGGGAGATTGTAGCAACCAATTCTGCCAACCCAGCAACTATGACAGCACTTGAGATTCAACAGCAGCTCAACCAATTGCTGCGTGCCTCCGAGTTTCGTGCCGAGCGTGCTGGAATCGTAGGCAATACAATTCAGATCGGAGACGGCAGGATAGAAACCCTGATTCACTTTGCTGAGCAACTGAAGCAGTACGATAAACCAGTAGAGATCAAAGCTGTGGCGGCAGAGGTCACCTATACCGCTGGACCGCTCAAAGTCGAACTGGTAGCAGTACAAAATGGACAAGTTGTTTTTCGTACCTAGTCGTACCTAGAGTAATGACAGTGATCTTAGGCTTTGATCCAGGTCGAGACAAATCTGGGATAGCAGTGATGGGGCTAGACAAGAAGCTACACCATCACAAGATAGTTCCAGCAGTAGAGGCAATTGCAGCTATCCAGGCTCTACTCCAACAGTTTCCCATCTCCCTACTGGTGCTGGGCAACCAAACCACAGCTAAGCGCTGGAAACAGCAATTGGAACAACACCTCCCATCGTTGCCGATTGTGATGGTAGATGAGCGCTACAGTACCCTAGAGGCACGCGATCGCTACTGGCAAATGTACCCTCCTAAAGGTCTTTTAAAGCTGCTACCTCGCGGGCTACGGGAACCGCCGCGACCTGTAGATGATATCGCCGCCATTCTTCTAATCGAAAGATACTTAACAGGGCTACGAACTGAAGACTGAGGTAGGGGTCTTTAAACTCAAAACTCAAAACTCCCCACAAGGGGGCACGGCAAAACTCGAAACTCCTAAAGCTCGGCCCGAATTGTGAAAGCGTAGTCTCCTCCTGGCTCTAGCTGATAATCTTGTTGCTCCAAAAACCGACCTAGCGGTTCCTGAATGAGAGCGCGACCAATTGAAGGCTTAACAGACAGTTCACCTCGTCGGAAGCACCACTGGAACTGCCACTCAAATTCACCTGCTCTCACTTCCCCTTC
>CAXUIV010000475.1:0-4333 GCA_964250875.1 uncultured bacterium | reverse complement strand
ATTAGCCTGGTAGCTGCGGGAAGCTCAGGACTTATGCGGTTGCTTTACTACTGTCGCAAGAATTGATGTGGGGCGATCACCTGTACTGGATTTTAGCATGACCATGTTTTATATACGACTAAACTACGACTAAATTGACGGAAGTTAGAATATACTAAATGGAAATCCCTGTACTATGGGAGTTTTAAAGATAGCGTTCCCCTTTCCTGGCACAAACCCCTATCTGGAACTGCCTGCCTTGAACGACGACGGTGAACTGTTGGTAGGAATTCCAAACGTTGTGGTGCTGACCACCTCAGAACCTTTCTCTACGGAATCCGCTGCGATACGTGCTAATACACAGGCTGACGCCAACGTAGTGGAGAGTCTTAAACAAATCCGGCCACTCATACTGACTGAGACCAAACGCTGTTTAGAGGTGCGTGATGGCACGGCCTGATCGGGAAAAATGTCGGCTCTGTTCAAAACTTAGCTCTCAAGAAGCCCAGCAGCATCATGGTTCCAATGGGGATGGCTGCTGGGATCCGAAATATTGCCACAATCGCCGTTCCTACTACCGGCACCGGGGAATGCGAAATCAGCTCCGCAAACAGCGGCAGCGCGAAGGGCAGGCTAAACAAGCGTCATCAGGACCTGAAGCTACTTCAGTGCGGGTGGCAACATTAAAGGTATTAGCACCAGCTGTTCCCGCCGCTGTCGTTCATTGGTACCGAACTACGCGGGATTCACCACTTCATGCTTTAGGTGCAGAATTCTGGATGGGCGATGACCGGATCGCTAGAGTTGAACCTGTTCATTGCCTGGGGTTGACAGAACTACAGGTGAAAACGCTGCTACTTCAAATTTTGCATACCTTTTCTCAGCATAGTGGAATTGAGGTAAACCGCTTTCGTTCTTCAGTAGAACTGCATCCTCACAACTGCCCGATTCGACCCTGCCCCCTGTATCCGGAGGTGTAATGCAAATCCAGCAGTTAGAGCTTGACCTCTGGCAGTCTCTGGAAACTGCATCCCGGTTTCCAGAGACGGCTAACTTGCGATCGCTCTGTGATGCTTTGGAGCGAATTCTATCTGACCAACCGTTGATAGACCAGTTGAATATGGCAGGGGATGTGTTGGTGCAGCTCTCGGAAGTCCATGCAGCGCGGGCAGACATTCTGATTTCCCAGTGGGAACATCAGCACAATCCAAATGAGCCAGTCGTGAATTTGGAGGGTTGTGCGGATTTGTTCGTCCAGTCTTTAGCGCTGGATGTAGCAGATTTATTTGAGGACCCAGAGCCGGTACAGTATCCGGGGAACCGTAAGAAGCCCACTCAGGCGGAGAGTTCGGTCGTTGGGCAAGTAGACAAGGATGCACTTTTGGATTGGATAGATGTGGCAGTGGAGCAACCGCTGGATGAAATTCAAATGGCGGAGCAGATTCGAGACCTCGCACATGAGGAGAATATAGAGGAGTGGTCAAGGGCGATCGCTCAATATTTTCAGCAGCCCCGCTCAAAAATTCGTTTACCTGACCTGCAGCGGGCGTTAGAGATGCCGATGGTAGAGATATGGCTTGGTTTATTGATGGGAGGATACTCTTTAGAGCAGCAGGGCGAATTTTATGACGGTCAGAATCTCTGGATCATTAATGGTTTTAAAGAGGCGTAGCCTGACCTCAGCCAACGTGCTAGAGTTGGGCAAGAAATTTTGGCCGCATTTCGTAGAGTGGACTGATTCAATCAATCTCTCACCTCTCCATCATCCAAGCACTGTTATATCTGAGATTTGAGTCACTCTACTTCCTCGCGCTCAGTGTTCCGTACTTGATGCAGCAGCAGTATCTCTGCTAAGCGGACACGGTGATAGACGCATGAAGAATGTGGCTGAACAGGTCACATTCAAAGACGGAGTGTATCTCCAGATAGAACCAACGGAAGCACTAGCAGATCGTTAAACAGGTGATCGCTAATTAGAAGATTCACTATCGGAAGAAAGCTGGTCATCCGTGAATTTGCTTACGAAAAAATGAGCAGGTTTTTTGCGCTTTCTTGCACGGGTAAAAAACATCCGGAAAATTGACATGGCTTGCTAAAGAAAATGGAGGCAAATCTGAGTCTAAAAAGCCGAGCAGGTTTTTGTCAACCTCCGATGAGGAACCCTTAAACAAAGAATACACTGTATTAGATAAACACTTAGTTAGCGTCTCAAACCGCTGGTTTTTCAGCTATTGAATTACATACTGAAGTTTAATTTATACGAATGTGATAAAAAGCGCCAATTTTTCGTCTTTTCGGTTTTCCTGTTAAAAGTAGGTGATTACGACCCCTTAATCACCTACTTTTTGTATAAGCGCAAATACTTATTTTTGCGGTTTTTAGCTATTTAGAATTTTCGAGGCCGAGTGACCGCACGTTGCCTTCAAGAATTTGAGATATTTGTGCTGAGTAGGGGGACATACCTCGTCACCTCCAGCGGTGCAGTGGGTGAGAATCGTTCTCAAACTTCCAAATTTTGGAAGTTTGAGAACCGTAGTAGAGCGCATTCACCCTCAACGCCAGACAGATAGCTTTTTGATCACCCATTCGACAGAAATGGACTTTGACCACAGTGGCATCCAGGCAGACAAGCTTTGCGCTCTTGCTCCACTGAAGGCGGCGTTAGAGAGCAAGGTGTGGGATACCTCTATTCCATACAACTCCTGCAACTCTGCCTGGATGTCCGCGTCATCATGTAACGGGCATACAGCGACAAAATCTTTCAGCGCATAGCCCTGAAGGAGGGTTTCTCAAGGAGGAACGGAAAGGGCGGATACCCTGTCCTTTCCGTTCCTCCGCTCCGTAGGGGATTGTGTAAGACAACCCGCTCTTACCGCGTCTGCCCCTTCTAGATCAAGGCCCAAATCCGCTGTTGCGGTCTAATCTCCACCTCGCCGAACTCACTTCTAACCACGGAGTATCTGGAGAGGAAGATCCCCCAAGTACTCTACGTCTTCTAGCTCTGCCCGTTGCGTCGATTCTTGAGACGAACACCCTCTGACTTTGCCTCCTCCTATGCGTTTCGACGTCTCCAGTTCGACACTCAAGCATTGTTTTACCAGAGGTGAACGTCAATTGATTCGGGTTGCTCAAATCACAGTTGATGTCTCAGGTGATTAGTTCGTTAGATTTTGCGTACAACCCTTAGTCTGGTAAGGGAGAGTAGGCCGCCCTACTTCCCTCTCCTCAAGAACCGGACGTGACAGTTTGCCCATCATCCGGATCGAGACTTCTTCATGCTCAAAACTTTGGCTCGGGCGAATTCGTCGATTCCGAACCTGTCTCAAAAATGCCAGCACTTTTGCCTTTTGCGGTATCGTCAAGCAGCCATCGCGGAACTAGCGAAGGTAAAATCCTTAGAAAGTTAAATCCTTGCTAACCATTCAAGAAGTTAGCAATGAAGAAGCTAAACTTTCGAGTATAGAAGCTCAAAAAGCAATGCTGCTCAGGCAGCAGTCAACCAATCTTCCTCAGCGGAAGAAGTAGGGAGCAAAGAATGCGCGGGTTGGCCGGAAAAGCGCAGCAACGACCGCCTGCGTCAGAAGCTCAGATACTTGGCGCTGTTGAGATTGCAGAGTGGCAACGACAGTCAACATATGAGCCATACAAAGCATTACTAGCTTGAGTTTGGGACCCAAAGCTTGTCCGTCGCTTTTCAGAATGCCGGACGAATCGCTCGTTCAGTTGCATTATTAGTCGGCTCCATCCCCTATTGGTAACAAAGATTTAATTTTTGCAATCAGTGTTATGCTACCAATTAAAATCGTTACTTATATCTACACATTTGTATTGGGGTCCTTCCACAACAGAAGTTATAGAGGTATCACAAGTGTTGCCGTCGTTTAAGTCAGATTGATTCTGCGAAGTAAAGCTGTTGTTAAACTGGGTAGATGTTCCGGTCGAACTCTGTACAATCTCGTTAATTGCGGCTAATTTAAGGCTTAAGTAATTAGGTTTCACTAAAGCATCTTTCTCTACTAAAATTTGAAAGAGATACTCTAATTTCGATAGGACATGGTAAATGACTTTATTGCTAACTTTGTCCAGCTCATCTTTACTAATTTGCTCCTTATCGTACTCGTCTAAACAAGCTATTAACCATGTTCCGTTTAACTCTTCAAGCAATAACTTTTTAACTTCCTGCCTTTTTTTAGTTCGTAAATAGGAAACTAATGAATTGATCGGACTCGTTTCATTTTCCTGAAAACGCAGGGTAAAACTGTAGTTTATTCGTTTTGGTTTTTCGCCATTTTTTTGCGTCATCTTAAAGCCCTTTATTAACTACGTTCTGCTGTATCACTTGCTGACTATACTC
>CAXUIV010000474.1:0-4339 GCA_964250875.1 uncultured bacterium | reverse complement strand
TTAGGCGAAGATGCGGTGAATATCATTACTCAAAAACTCGAATCGATGAAAGCTGAATTAGAGGCATGGAAAGACGTGTCGATGAATACAGCGCTTGAAGCAGCAAAAGCGAGTGTGGAGTAGCCTCCTTTCCAAATCATGAATCGACAGAATATTTACTGCGCCCATTTCAAGAGATAACAGACGCGCTTGATTTTCATCCCACATCTAAGGAGCAGTTCTATGTCAACGTTTGTTTTGGTTCACGGTGCATGGCACGATGGTTCTGCCTGGAAGGCAGTCATCCAACAGCTAGAGGCAAAAGGTCATCAGGCTTTTGCTCCTACGATCGCGGGTCACGGTAAAGGCGTGAACAAAAACGTCAACCATGCCCAATGCACCCAATCGATCGTCGATTACATTGTTGAGAAAGACTTAACCGATATTGTTCTACTCGGACATAGTTTCGGCGGCACCATTGTTCTAAAAGTTGCGGAAGCGATCGCCGATCGTATTCGACGACTTATCTTCCTAGGTGCTTTTATCCCCAATGATGGTGAGAGCCTTATCGATAACATTCCACCCGACGCTCAAGCGCTATTCGACCAGCTAGCAAGAGCATCAAACGATAACACGATCACGATGCCGTTCGAGATTTGGCGAGAAGCGTTTCTCAATGACGCTGATCTGGAACTGGCTCGATCGAGTTACGCGCAGTTATCGCCTACACCGTATCAAACGTGGATTGACAAGTTGGACTTGGAGCAGTTCTACGCTCTGTCCATTCCCAAAAGCTACCTCTACTGCACAGAAGATAATGGACTTCCTCAAGGCGAGTGGGGCTGGCATCCGAGAATGTCTAATCGTTTAGGGCTATTTCGGCTGGTGCAAATGCCGGGGGGTCATGAGGTGATGTTTTCTAACCCGATTGGTTTAGCAGAAAAGATTATGGTGGCAGGGCGCGACTAGCACTGAGGAAACAAGCCATTTTATTAAGAGCAAACTCTCATGAACAATTGTTACATGAGGTAGAGAATCCAGGAATGCACACAACAAGTACGATCGACTATGGCATCGTTCTAGCTAGCGAAATCGATTTAGAGTTAGACGATCGAACCGAAATTCATCTCAAAGCTGGACCAGAAAGTCTAACGCTTCCTAAAATCACTTCTATTCTTTCGCGAGTGCTGGATCGATCGATTGAATATGTTCAGGTCACGGTTAAATCAATCCAGCAGCAACTTGCCTTGGCTGGAGCGACACCGGATGTTCGACGAGAGTTAGGGAATCTGTTTCGTGCCCTTGGCAATCCTGACGGCATCTATGCAACAGCACGAACACCTGAAGCATTTACGTCAACTACGTTTGAGCAGTTTGCAATTCATAAACTACTCAAACACATTTAGAATTAATACTTTAAATGCCTCACTCAAATCACATTAAAACAAGTTTTAACACCATAAGAATCTGACAAATTATTGTAAGAATCTGAAAGCAATCAAGCATTAAAACTCAATACACTTCAGATAGGTCGAACAAAAAGAATTTTGCAAGACAACTGTTATATTTACAGGCGAGAATACCATGACTCGATACGACTACATTGTGATTGGTGCAGGGTCTGCAGGCTGTGTGGTCGCCAATCGTTTAACCGAAGACCCTGGAACAACCGTGTTACTCCTTGAAGCAGGTAATCCAGATACCAAACCAGAGATTCAAATCCCGGCGGAATGCGTTAATCTACTTGGCTCTGAAGTGGACTGGGGCTATTTCTCCGAAACAGAACCCTACCTGAACAACCGCAAAATCTTTTATTCCCGTGGGAAAGTCTTGGGTGGCAGCAGTTCGATTAACTTCATGACTTACATTCGAGGCAATCCTCAAGATTACGATCGCTGGCAGTCATTGGGCAATCCCGGTTGGTCGTACCAGCACGTTTTACCCTACTTCAAGAAATCGGAACATCAGCAACACGGCGCGTCCGAATTTCACGGGATTGATGGAGCGTTAAGCGTCACCGATCTGATTGCGCCGACTGCGATCGCTGACCGATTTATAGACGCAGCAATGGCAGCGGGGTATGACTACAATCCTGATTTCAACGCCAAGCAGCAGGAAGGAACCGGACGCTATCAAAATACTATCAAGGATGGGAAACGACACAGTACTGCGGCTGCCTTTCTGGTGCCCATTCTCGATCGTCCCAACTTGACAGTAACAACAGGCGCGTTGGTGACTCGGTTGTTGTTTGAGGGCACCCGCGCTGTTGGAGTGGAATATTTGCATGAGGGGACGCTGCATCAAGTCAGGGTGAATCAGGAAGTGATCTTAAGTGCAGGCGCGATCGATTCGCCCAAACTGCTGATGCTTTCCGGCATTGGGGATGCCGCACAATTACAAGCGTTGGGGATTTCTGTTGTCGCCAATTTGCCAGGTGTCGGTCAAAACCTCCAAGACCACATTCTCGTTCCTGTAGTGTACCAGGCAACTGGGGATTTACACTTTGACAGCACCAGTGGTATGGGAGAAGCTGGATTATTCTTACATAGCGAGGGCAATTCGGAAGCTGCACCCGATTTACAGTTTATCTTTAATCCGACTCAGTTCCTACCCCCTGGCTATACTCCTGCTGATTACGGATTCTCAAGTGCCATTTGTCTAACCCGTCTGCAAAACATTGGTCGTGTCAGCTTACGTTCATTCGATCCTAAAGATCCACCCCTGTTTCAGATGAATTATCTGCAACGTGAAGCCGATGTGCAAAAGTTAGTCGATGCGATTAAGTTAATGCGCCAATTGTTTCATACCAGCTTCTTTGATGAGTTTCGCGGTGCAGAAATTGCTCCAGGTCCTGACGTGACGAGTGAGGAAGCACTCGTTGCTTACATCCGCAACACTGCCAGCACCATGTGGCATGCGGTCGGCACTTGCAAAATGGGAACTGATCCAATGGCGGTGGTAGACCCCGAACTCCGAGTTCATAGGGTTGAGGGATTGCGGGTTGTCGATGCCTCGATTATGCCAACGATCACCACAGGAAATACAAACGCACCGACGATCATGATTGGCGAAAAAGCCGCCGATTTAATAAAAGCCGTAGCCTGACATTGCACTACCTACTCTGTACACACAAGTCGATTGTCTCTTCGTTTCAGTCCGCTTCAGCCCCTTAAATCCCTCGAATCGGGGGACTTTGAAGCTGAGGAACTTCTCTAAGACTGAGAATGTGTTCTACTCAAAGTCCCCCAGCATAAAGGATTTAGGGGACGAATCCCAAGCCTGGTAAGGCTGTATCCTGCAAAACTGTAAAAGGAGGCTGATTATGAAAGTGGACTACTCTACCGCACTGGCAGATCATAATGTGCGGAAGATTTATCGAGATGAGGGAGAGCTGATGGATGTCCTTGGTCTGCGGATGAAGTGGAAGATCAAGGCTAAGGATACGGGCTATGCCTTCAGCGTCTACGAGATGGAGCTGTCTCCGGGTCAAGGCATTCCTCTGCACACCCACCCGTATCCGGAATTTTTCTATGTGCTCGATGGATCTCTGGATTTTGAACGGATTGGTAGCGATAGCCTGAAGGAGTGGATCAGGTGTCGTGAAGGTGAGAGCGTGAATGTGCCGATCAATGCACCGCACGGCTGCACCAATCGTTCGGATCGACCGACGAGATTCCTTTCCACATCAACCTACTACCATGAAGCCGTTTTTAACGAGGTCGGAGTGTTGGTGAGACTTGAGGACGAGGTTAGCCCGTTGAGTTCTGAAGCGTTGCACCGCTTCGAGACGGTGGCTGCCAAGTATCAGGGATTCACTGTTGAAGCGATCGATAGCGGGCGTTTGCTGGATGGCGAATAACGAGATGCCAAACCAGCAAGTAACGGACTCGATGCACAATATTGCAAGCAGTCACTTCTCCTAGTGGAAAACAAATTGATGCTTGAATTCCTCACCCCAACTGAGTAAAGAAATCCTTGCAATTCGCTCAACTCGGTAACGATGAGGCATTTTTCAATCAAGCTGTTTCCCTGACTAAAGCTTAAACATTTCAAAGAGGTAGACAATGAAAGAATTAGAAGTTGCTCCCCAAGAAACGATGATGAATCTGATCGGCGGCTTTTGGGTTGCTCGATCGATCTATCTTGCTGCGGAATTAGGAGTTGCCGATGCGTTCGACGATCGGCCAAAAACGATCGCTCAACTGGCAGCCGCAACGAACACGGAACCGCGATCGCTGTATCGACTCATGCGTGCTTTAGCTAGTGTCGGTATCTTTAGCGAAGTCTCGGCTCACTGTTTTGCACTGACTCCTTTGGCTGCAACGCTCAAAAGTGATAGTCCCAGTGCCATGCGGTATTT
>CAXUIV010000473.1:0-4340 GCA_964250875.1 uncultured bacterium | reverse complement strand
TCTTCATTGCCTTTGCTGCCTTAGCTGGAGGATTTCAGTTGATGAACCAAGGCAGGCTTAGGTTCTAGGATTTCGCCACCACAGACACAACAATGAACCCGCCAAACTGCCAGGGTAAAGAATCAGCAGTTGATGGCGGGTTTGAATGAAGCGACTTGACTAGGGTAAAAAATCTGAATGACTTAACTAGGGTGGACAAGACCGCAATTGACCGATCTAACACTCGTGCATCCATGCCGCCGATCCAGACGGGACTTTAGCTGTTCAAAAACCTCCGTTCTTCAACTGGACGAAATCAAAGGTAGAAGCTACGATTTTGGATGCGACGACGGTGAGGCATTGCGAAGAGATTAGAGCAGGAAGCACAGGCGCTAATCTATAAATTCACTTGCATGTTTCGTTTGTGCTTGTACCTAAGTTAGCAACAGTCTCCCAGCAAAACACTGGTAGTTTACTCAATTTGATAACCTTTTACTCTCTGTAACACTCGCTCAAATATTGCAATAATGACTTCTGGGTGAGGTGATACCGTTAGCGATCGCCACGCTACATCCACCCACTCAACCACTTTCGGTTGCATCACGATTGGGTAAAATCCCTGAGGGAGGTCATTCAGAGCAAGTGTTACGGTATTAATCATCAAGGGAGTATGGCTCATTCGGTGCCTTGACTCTGGTTCGATCCCAGATACTTCCACTGCTTCAATTCATCGTGGTGGTCAGTGCAATGCTTGCGGCACCTAGCCCTTGAAACTACCCAGATAGCAAAGTGCTTCATGCTTGCAAAGCCGCGATGCGGAAGCCGCCGCCTACGGCTTCGCACTGACGCACCCTCTAGTCTGAATTTCGTAAAGTTGAACAGTTATTTATTGCATAGGTTTTTTCCGCCAGCAAGATATGCTGGCGGTTTTTTTGCATTCCTCAAAAAGCGACCTCGTATTGGCAAAACGTAGTTAAGCAGGTAGTGAGCGCTCTCGGCACAAGCTCTCGGCATCTGAATAGCGAAACTACCCAGACAACCGAGTGCTTTATGGTTTTAATGCCGCGATGCGGAAGCCGCCGCCTACGGCTTCGCACTGACGATGACTTGAGGGCTAACTGACTAAGATTGACACACCTATTTCATTGGTACCGCTAGCAGGGTAATGTTAGCGGTTTTCTTAAGAATTTGGATACCCCTATGTCACCCATTGAAACCTTCTTTGCCTTCGGTTTTGTCTCCACCTTTGCTGTCGCCCTGCTAGCCACTTGGTTCCACTCGACTAATAAGCTCGCTCCAGCCAAACATTCTTAAGAGTGTGATCGCTTGCCTTCAACTTCCCCAAACATGTAAGCTCTCAATCGCCTGCAACACATCCAAATCTCCCTGAGAGAAAACTAACTCCCGTTGGTAGAACGTCCTTGCTCAGATGCTGCACTGACTTGGATAGGTTTGGCACTGACCACAAGCGAGTCACGCGATCGCTCAGATGAAGGTCGCGCCAGAGCGATCGGACATGACACATCTAGCTCTGCCAGTCTTAAAGCGTGAGCAAGGTTCTGTACTCAAGGGAATAGTTGCCAAATCCTAATGATGCCATTCCCACTACCAACAGCAAGACTCCTCCCATCTAGACTTAGAGCGATTGACTCAACTGGATTGGCATCACCTGCAAGGGTACACAGCAGTTTGTTAGTACGTAAGTCCCACAATTTAATTGTGCCGTCGAAATTGCCACTAATCAGGGTACGTCCATCGCGACTGAGGACGAGGACATCAACAGAACTGGAATTCTTTTCAAAGTCGCGCAGTAATCTACCCGTTCGCAGATTCCACAACAGGATCGTGTTGCTCGCCCGCTTTGCAGATAACAACTGCCCGAAACTGCCACTGATCAGAGTCTGACCATTTGGGCTGAGTGCAACTGATGCAATTCCAGCTTGACGGTTGAAACTATGCAGCAGTTGACCCGTGCCTAGATTCCAGACTTTGATGCCATCGCCAAGACTGCCCGTGCCACTGACAAGAGTTTGACCATCCAGACTGATGGCAAGGCAACTGATGTAGTCAGAGTGTCCCGTCAGCGTGCGGAGTAGTTTTCCTGTAGGCAGGCTCCACACTCTGATGGTGCGGTCATCACCGCCACTGACAAGAGTTTGACCATCAGGACTAATAGCAACTGTTTCAACTGGCAGCATATGTCCAGAAAGAGTTCTCAGCAGTCTTCCAGTCTGAAGATTCCAAAGCTTGACGCTGTGGTCAACATCTCCACTAGCAAGGGTCTGCCCGTCAGAACTGAGGGCAATAGAAGTAACGCCTTCTGATGGCGCAGAGAGAGTACGCAGCAGCTTCCCGTTGTGCAGATTCCAAATCTTGATGGTTTTGTCCCTACTGCCGCTAACTAGAGTCTGACCATCGGGGCTGATGGCGATCGCGGGAACTCGATCGGAATGCCCCCTCAGCGTGTAGATTGGCTGATTGTTCTGTCTGGATTGAGCGATTGAATAAGCGGGGAAAGAGGTGGAGCCAGTAGAGGGAAGCAAGTGGACCATCGTCACAGTGGCAGCTGCTATGATCTTCCAAGAAATTGAGGTCATTTTACGTTAGATATTGCCAAGTACCGCTTTTCCAGAAACGCTAGCAACTCCTCTTCAAAAGCTGTGAGATAGGTGTGTCGCTTCAGACTCTCCAGAATTGGATAGGCACCACGGTCTAGTTCACACTCCCTCAGTTGTTTAATCCGTTGAGCGATCGCCTGAACTTGTTGGCATTCAGCAGGCGAGTCAATCGGCTTCAGGTTTTCAGGCTTCACAGTCAGAATGGCATCATAAACTTCAACATCTAGAGTAAAGTCATTCACTGCTGCGGCGCTACTGAAGCGATCGCTATGCTACATCCGATGAACCCGTCAATGCTTTTGTTGATAGATAGAACTGCTCACGGTGAGTAGCGACTACTCGAACAGTGTGGTTGTAGCAACTACAATCTGAAGTGACTGACTCTCCTGGAAAGATGCTAGAAGCCGATTCACTCTACTTCGATGGTCCAATTCAAGCTCAGAACTGTAACTACCTCAGCTACAGAGATTTTGGCTTGTTCTGTCCTGAATGTGGTGGTAGCGTGTTTCTTGCTGGTGGGGAAGTGCAGCAGCCCCACTTCCGCCACTTCAAGTCAAAAGACGGTGAGGAGGTATGCAGTCACAGAGTGAATTCGTCCCACAGCAATCCGTTGCCGCTAGTTCGATGCGATCGCCACCGCAAACAGAGGGAGAAAATCCTTCAGCAGCACTTCTGGAACATTTTAAAGGCTGCTATCCCAGCATTGGCGTTGGATGAAGTCCAGCACGAAGTAGCAACCCAGTGGACCGGGTGGAAGATTCACGAGGATTGGATTAAAGGTTGGCAGGTTGCAGTTCGGAAGGGGAAGTTGAAGCCACCTGTAGATGAGTACATGCAGGCGATGTTCCAAGGGTTGCTGGAAAACGCCAACCGAGAAGAGGCTGACTACCTGGTGGATTATTGCAGCCTCTTAAACCAGGAAGTGCAGCGACGGACGATGTATGCCATTACAGATTTTCTAGCCCTGCCCCAGAGCAAGAAGTTTCTGCTCATCCTTTTCTACTACGGGCTGTTTGACTACACAAGCCGCTGGGAGCAGAACCCAAAACAGTTTCCAGCACCACTACCGCCATCTGTAGACCGGATCTACCCCTGGATTTTGGCAAATGTACTGGGAATTTTGTGTGTAGTTCCTTGGGCCGAAGCTGCCACAGCATTTCAGAAAGAGGGATGCTTTGTACCTCGACAAGAGATTAGGGTACGTCCTGGACTAGCGACGCCGACAGCTCCAGCACCATACCAGCTCTGGCAACCTCAGTTAGTTCGCTTCAAAGCTGTAGGGTTTGGGAAGTGATTTTGGTAGTTGTTAGAGTTCTCACTTGGGTAGAGGCACCGTAAGTAGTTGAATTAGGGCAATCACTTGCCTTCTTCCTCAAAAATCCAACTGCTCGATTGCCTGCAACACCTCCAAATCTCCCTGCGAGAAAACTAACTCCCGTTGATAGAACGTCCTTGCTCAGATGCTGCACTGACTTGGGTAGGTTTGGAACTGACCACAACCGGGTAACGCGATCGCAAACATCCTTAAGCGAGTCATCTGGAGCATCCACCCAGTCCAAATCCTGAGGATGGTAATGTATCAGTTCACCGATCGCCATAACTTGGACGGTGACTTCAAGCACTTCGTTGCCCTCCCTCACCCTGGCCCTCTCCCTCCGGGAACGGGGGAGGCGGTGCTTCCGTTTTCACGGCGAGTTCGGCTTTGTAGGTTTCAAGGTAGGTGTTGAAGCGACCAAGGGAGGA
>CAXUIV010000472.1:1717-4351 GCA_964250875.1 uncultured bacterium | reverse complement strand
CCAACCATATTGCAGAGGTGATTGAGACCGCCACAACTGAATTTTTGGCTCAGTGCTTGGACCCAGAAGACCTAAGCTTCCCCGTCATGCCACCGTTTGGTAGCTGGGTCAAGTCTGTAGACGAAGAGTCAGGAAATCAGGTTTATGCTGTGGTCTATCACGCTACAACTAGCCCAATTGACTCTATTCATCGGGCAAGAGCCTTAGGATTATCATTACAGGATTTACGAGAGCAACAACCTCAGATTTTTGCCATGCTCAAAACTGAGTTTCGCGCTGCAATCGTGGGTTTTGAGCAGACGTCCGGGGCTAGAGCTACCGCAGCCATCTACCAATATCTCCCACCTCGTCCACCACAAATTCATCAGGCGGTTTATCATTGCGACCCGCAGGCGATTATTCAATTCAGCGAACAGCTCGATTTCTTAAGAACACTGCTTGGCGTGAACGGAGCGCCCGTAGAGGCTTTGACTGCTGCGGCGATTCGAGAAGTCTACCAGCTACGGAAAGCAGACCGAAATTGGTTAGTTAAGGCAGGGCGCACCCTAAGTGTGCTGTTGAAGGACGACTATGACCGTTTGCGGCTCATTTTGAGTCAGATTCATCCATAAGTCTTGATAATAGTTCGGAGTTCGGAGTTCGGGGTTGCCATCCGTAATTAGGAACTAGACCCAAACTGCGTTAAGAAGCGGAAGGCTTTGACAACATGACCGGCGCAATCGTTGGGAGAGGTGTTGTAAAAGGCTCGCCATGCAGCAGCTTTGTGTTCATCATAGTGGTCTGCTCGTTCTGGAAATCGTTCTAGCCATGCCAATCGCACAGCATGCCCAACTAGGACATCCAGCACAATGTACTCTTCGATTTGGAGATTAGGGTTACGGTTAGCGATCGCTGCCAACTCTACAAGAGTCTCAACATTGACCTGGCGGTATTCAGGAGCCTGAATTTTGTTCAGCAGATGCTCAACCCTCAGAGCAAAATTCTTTTCCCCTGGCGTCATCTCTGACAGCAGTTCATCACTGTCCAAGCGGTTGCGGCGCTCTAGCTTATCGCCAATTACCAAACCCCGACAGTGTTTCAGCAATCTCCAAACACCGGGATAAAAGTCTGCTGGAGTACGATTGAGTGTCCCATCCTGCTGCCTTTGCCGTTGCCAACCCCCAACTGGTGCTAGGTCGTCTGTAACTGCTGGCTGCACTACCCAATCAATTTCCTGCTCTGGCTGTTTGACGTGCAGAGATTCTTGCTGCTGTAGGACATTCTTGCTGCCTTCGTATCCCGCGATCGCTGATCGCAACCGATTTTTAACTTCAAACGGCGCTAATCGCATCAATTTTTCATAGGCTTCATCTTGAGTGACACCCAGTTCACGAGCCAGTTCACTCGTAATCAGCAGAATCAAGTAGCTGACTCTCAGCGTCAGCAGACCTTTAAACAGCTGCGGTTCCGACCTAAATAAAAGGCTGAGATAGATGAGAATTTCTTGACTGAGGACGCGATCGCGAATGTCCTCGCCACAGAAGTGGCTAATTTTCTCGGTGATTTCGATGTTGGACATCGGACGTGTGATCAGCGCAGCTTCGCTATAAGCCTTTCCCACGGCAATTTGCTTGCCTGGTACCAAGATCGTGGTCACGGCATCTGACAAACCGATATCAACTTTGTGCAGCAGACCAGCTGCCCGTCGCACCACAGCCCACAGCTGCATCTGACCAGCCTTGGCATAAACCTCATCGATTAAATTTGCCACCGTGACTCCGGCCCCAAAGCCAGTATCAAACTCTAAAGACCGCAACCGCGTCAATGTCTGCAATAACTCAATCTGCTCGTATAAATTCTCTGACTGCCGCAGACAGCTCAGCAATATTTCTTGATCCGTCTCACCTTCCAGTGCAAATTCCTGGGTATGACTCAACGGCCAGTTTTTCTCCAGATTCAAGGCTAGGTAAGACTGGACTGGTGCAGCATCTTTGACCGATGACTGAGTGAATTCAAAGTCATGCAGAAAATCAATTCGCTCAGTTCCTGCCGTGAGCAGCAGTTGGTTCAAACGCCCCACGACAATCTGCACGCCATTGCAGTTGCCGTCTCTCAGTTCCTGCATCAGTTCTAGAAAGGCGGGTCGAATACCATCATCACTCTCCAACAGAGTATGAGTCAGTAACAGCGTGACTGTTGGTCGCCCTAGCTGGTACCAGTGGCGCTGAATGTACGCCAATTCACCTCTAATCTGAGCGATCAGGAAATGGTAGTCGAAAGTGAGATAGAACTGCTGCGGGTCCAGAAATGATGGTAGAAAGACAGACGTTTCACCCTGAAGGCGAAAAACTCTTGATGTTGTCAGACTCCGCAAGCGGCGAACTGGTCTACCTGTAAGGGCTAGTTTGTCGTTGCGGCCAATTTGGGTGTAGATCGTTGATAACTCTACAGCTTGACGTACCTGAATTGGCTCGACCTGTACTGGTGTTTGTGTCCCAATGCCGTGAACCTCTAGTTCAGCCTGCAACTCCTCATCCTCAGCTAGCAGGGCAATTTGTACCAAAGGGTCTCGATGCCGACCCAGACGTAGATGGCGTCCTAGGGGATCGATATCACCAATAGACACTAACCCTTCGCTCAGCATCTGGCCTAGCA
>CAXUIV010000472.1:0-1617 GCA_964250875.1 uncultured bacterium | reverse complement strand
TAGGTGAAAAACAAGGGCCACTCACATTCGATATGCTCAAACTGCTTCAGTTCCCAAGGTTCATAATGCAGGCGATGCTTGTCTTCCAAAACTGTCTGATGCCCATCCCGCAGAAAGCGTTTGCAGCCATATCGGCCCTCTAGCTTTTTGATGATATCGCTCCTAGTGCGCTCAACCAAAGCGACATCTTCCACTGCAAATGCGGGAAAACTGATGACGCTGAGGAGTGCGGCATCAATCTCTTTGGAGCTAGATTCTCTTGGTAATAGAGACTCAAGGGTAATGCGTGCCCTGGCGATTTCGTCTGGTAGAACGTGAATTACAGAAGCCTGAGAGCCACGAACTCCGAACAGATCCAGCCCATTTAGAGCTTCCAAAGCGGCTTTTGCCATGCCGACTGAGCTGGCGTTTAGCTCGGAATTGCCATGATTAATTTTATTACCCCGCTCCCAAATGCCATAGTCTGGAGTTCTGTAGGCTCGACCAATGTAGTAAGTCAAGTTCTGCACAAAGTTGACTTCATCAATTGTGTAGATAATGTGCAGCCCAGAAGCAGTCATCTGCGCTAACATCAGCAGCCAAACGGATGTAGCGTCAAGCTGCAAGTGTCCCCATTCGTCATCACCAACCACAATGTCACCAGTTTGGGTATTGTATTTGGCGTGTAGAGCATCCAGCTGTAGCTGAGTATGCTTAAACTGCTCAACTTTGTGAGCTTGGCGCATCATCGCGTACAGCAACCCACGCATCAGCTTGACCACGCTGTGTTCTAGTTCAAACGTGCGTCCATTGTCTGTGTCAACCTTACGGTAGGCAAGTGCCAAACCCCAAACAGCCAGGATACTGTAAACGTTGTCCCGCACCCAAGCGTCAGTATAGTCCCCGTGGGCAGTCACTGCGGTACTTGCAGGTAATAAGCCCGTGATGGCATTCTGACGTGCCAGGATAATTGCCTTAACTTGGTGATAGTAATGATTTAGTCGGCTATGCAGTTGGGAGGCGTCAGACATGGAATTATGGTGAACCTAAACATGTCATATATTAATGCAATGCATTTTAACCACTGTATAATCACCAACCTTTAGACTCGAAATCTTTGTCCTGAGAATGTGCGATTTGAAGAGCAGTGGCGCTTCGCGATCGCCATAATCGCCAGAAATTACACCCTAACCGGAAATCTCTTGTGTCCAATCTTCCAGCACTAAACCAGGAATTTGAGAAAAATCCCGTCGGTTCCGAGTAACCATCACCCCGTTCACCGAAAGGGCGATTGCAGCGATTCGCAAATCTTTCTGTAATCTTCTCTTATTAAGTGTTACGCTCTGCTCTAATACTTTCAGCAATTTCAGCAAAAACTGAGTCATCCTTAAACACACCCGCAAACTTCATCCAGGGATTTTCAGTTTGTTTCGCTTGAGGCAATTGAATTTCTAGAGTAATAATTTCTGTTATCTCTAGACGAGTTTGCAACAGCTTTTTCAAGTCCTCTATAGCCTGTTCGTGAGTTAGGGCTTCAACCTGACAGTTGGGAAGTTCTAGAACTGAAGCGATCGCATTACCCTCTTCATTGCGTTTTAGCAGAATATGCAGCTTCAGAGTTGCAGACTGAGGGAGTGT
>CAXUIV010000471.1:2444-4357 GCA_964250875.1 uncultured bacterium | reverse complement strand
GTGAGGAAGTGAAATCGCCGTGTCGTCTAGCACTATTCGAGAAAAACAACATAGAGGTGGACCCTCCCCTATTTTTGACTTTGTTAGGGGAGTGACTCAGGTGACAGCAGCCACCCTACTAGGGGTCACGATGCTGTCGAGTTCCATTGTAGCTGGGGGACTAGTTGGTCTAGCGATTAGCTTTCGTAACTTGCCGGATGTTCGAGTTTTACGCAACTACTTTCCATCCGAAACTACCTATATTTATGACGTTAAGGGCAAGTTGCTTGACAGTATTCATGGAGAAGCCAACCGCGAAGTTGTGCCGATGGACAATATCTCGCCAGATCTCAAACGAGCGGTACTGGCGATTGAGGACAGCAACTTTTATCTCCATCAGGGTATTAATCCTAGCAGCGTTGGTCGAGCTTTGCTGATTAACTGGCAGCGGAATGAAGTTGTGGAAGGTGGTTCCACCGTCACCATGCAGTTGGTGAAAAACATTTTCCTCTCTCCCAAGCGCAAGGTAAGCCGCAAGGTGGCAGAGGCGGTGCTGGCAATTCGGCTGGAGCAAATTCTCACGAAAGACCAAATTTTTGAGATGTACCTCAATCAGGTTTATTGGGGGCACAACAATTACGGAGTGCAAACAGCAGCACGAACCTACTTTGGCAAGTCCGCCGCCAATTTAACCCTGGCGGAGTCAGCGATGATGGCAGGTCTGATCCAAGCGCCAGAGGACTACAGTCCGTTGGTTAACAAAACGCTGGCGAAAAAACAGCAGGAGATAGTTCTGCAAAGAATGCTAGACCTGGGCTGGATTACACCTCAAGAGAGAGCTACAGCACTCAAACAGCAGCTCAAATATGGTAGGATTCGGTCCTTCCAAGGCAGTGCGCTGCCTTATGTCACAGATGCGGTAACTGATGAGTTGGCAAAGCGTTTTGGCCGGGAGGCTTTACTCAAAGGTGGAATGCGGGTTCAGACCACGGTTGATACTGACTTCCAGCAGATGGCGGAAGAAACGGTGAATCGTTGGCACTATAGGCTGTTAGGAGAAGGAGTCTACGCTGACCAAATGGCTTTGGTCGCTGTCGATCCACGTACCCACTTTATCAAGGCTTTGGTTGGCGGTATTGATTACAAAAAAAGTCAGTTCAACCGAGCGGTTCAATCTCGCCGTCAGCCCGGTTCATCATTCAAGCCTTTTGTCTACTACACAGCTTTTGCCTCGGGCAAGTACGATCCTGATTCAACCGTGTACGACAGCCCAGTCACCTACGGTAACTATTCTCCCAAAAACTATGACGGTTCATTCGCGGGAGCAATGACCATCCGCCACGCGCTAGAGCTATCTCGCAACGTCCCAGCCATTAAAATGGGACAGGCTGTAGGACTAAATAAAGTTATTCAAACCTGCCGCACCTTGGGGATGAAGAGTCCAATTGAACCAGTGATTTCTTTGCCTCTAGGTTCAGTCGATATAACCCCCCTAGAGATGGCTAGTGCGTATGCCACTTTTGCCAACAACGGCTGGCAGTCAGATACGACAGCGATCGCCCGTGTAACAGACAGCGGTGGAAATGTTTTGCTCGACAATACGCCTAAACCCCAGTTGGTGCTTGACCCTTGGGCCACAGCGTCACTCACAAGTGTACTTCAGAGTGTTGTTAACAACGGCACTGGTAAAGAGGCACAATTAGGTCGTCCAGCCGCTGGAAAGACCGGCACCACATCCTCAGAACGGGATATTTGGTTTGTGGGATATGTGCCGCAGCTAGCAACTGCCGTCTGGGTAGGCAACGACAACTCCAGACCTTTAGGATATGGGGCAACGGGTGGCGTCTTTGTTGCGCCTATCTGGCGTGACTTTATGCAAAAGGCTTTACGGGATGTACCAGTGGAGCAGTTTAAGTCTCCCTCCCAGTTTGATC
>CAXUIV010000471.1:0-2344 GCA_964250875.1 uncultured bacterium | reverse complement strand
AAAACTCTCTTAAGTTTGCTTTTCCAGCTCCGCTTTCATTCGCTCTAGGGTGAGATGCATCTGGTCAAACATCTGCTGTGGTGTGATGCCAACCTGACCCAGTTGGGTTTTCATCTGTTCTACGGTCATCTGAGCCATAAAGTCCTCTGATAGCTCGAATCGCTTCATAAAGATGCGATAGCGCTCCATCATCTCCTCCATCTGCTCAATAAACAGCTTCTTACCTTCGCGGTCAAACTTGCCATAGCCACTCCCCAGCCTGATGAGGTTTTGATAATCCTCAAACAGTTGTTTAGCTTCCTGCTGAACTATCTCAGAGTCAAAAAATCCCATGCCGCTTCCGTTCAACTGAGTAGGGACACACAGTGGTTCCTACTGTTGCATATAGCACTATTCTAATCCAACCCACAGGTTTTCCTAAAATCGCACTCCTACCGAGATTTCAACACTTGACTTGTGGATGCTTTTTTGCTTGTAGGAGATTAAAGAGGCCGGTAATTCTAGAGGTTTTTACCGCTTGCTCTGTTTGAGACGGCTCTGGTTGCAGGTTGAGTGAGGGAGCGCACTTCAAAGCCAAAGGATCTTCGGGGTTGAGCTTTAGTGCCTGACGGACATGCACCGTTGCCATGCCGGTTAAACCCTGCTTAAAATATGCAAACCCGATCAGTGCGTGATATTGGCTTGAGTTTCCTTCAAGTTTAAGGGCGTCGCGCAGTTCTTGCACAGTCTGTGCCCAATTTTTCTGTTTGGCGTACTCAACAGCTCGCTGGTAGTGAGAGTGGGCATAGTTTGTAACAGGTGTGCTGACATCTTTGGGAACTGGGACGAATTCAATTGGCTTTGCCTCAACCGCTGGAATTAGACCAGTACGTTTTTCTCGAAATAGCAGTTCGCTTGTCTTTAGCCGTAAGTAAAGCAGATTCAGTTCGTTTAGCTGTTGCGTCAGGTGGTGAAAATGGTCTAGGGACTGGTACTGAGACTCAGCTAGATTCGCGATCGCCTGCTCATAGAAAACTTCTATTTCCTTCGCAGGTGTTTGTACCATCTTCAACACCAGTGAATTTTGTGATGAGGCGGCAATTTCAAGATCGACGCTGCGCGACCGCAGCCGCAGCAACGCCATCGTTTCGGCTCGGCTCTTTTGCTGCTTTAACTTTTCGTAAGCTGGGTTTATGAGTCGAGCAAAAAGCTGAGTTGCTAGCTGCTTGTCGGCGTCGCTGCCACTGTAGCGGTCGGGGTGTAAAAGCTTTGCCATTTGACGGTAACGCTTCAGAACTCGACGGTCATCAGCAGCCACAGAGATGCCCAGCACGGCGTAGGGATCGGAAAGTTGTCTTAGCCATTCTGGTTGTAGCGGATTCTGTGACATTTTACAGTCGGCCTGAAGGATTTAAGTTGATATCAAAAGCTGTCTCTTTTTGCCACTACCAAAACGTGACACATAACTGTTTTACTTACTGAGCTTTGCTCCAAATAGCATTTTGAACGAATCTTCAGCAAAACAGTACCCCTTCAACACTTAGTATACCAGTATATTTGTTTCTATTTTATGCCAACAGCTATGCTAGCAAAGAAAAAGTAAAGCAGGTGTTTTAGAGTGCAGATATCTAGCTTTTCCGGCTAATATGCTCCTCTCTACGTCAGCCGAATTAATTATTATGGAGAAATAATTGTTACGAATGAGACAGTCTTTTTAATCTCTGCAAATAGAAAATTCAACCTGGAGTCATCTACCTTTAGAGAAGGATAGTGCGGAATGGTTACAGTGGTCATCGTGGAGTCCTCTGAATGTTAAGTAAATACAAAAGTCGTAAGATCGCCGCAGCTTTAGCTTTTACAGGGAGTTTTATCCCAATTTCAGGATTACATAAGTTTTATTTAGGACAGCCACTGTGGGGATTGCTGTATGTACTGCTGTGTTGGACTCCAATTCCCCATGTAGCCAGTGCTATAGAGGGGGTTTGGTATTTAGCCCAAGACCGAGAGGAATTTGACCGTAATTTCAATCTCAATTCAGAACCAGTAAACACGCCGGTTGCCCCGCCTCCGGTGGGTGCGATCGCGGATGCTCTACGTCAACTCGATGCTTTGCGTCAAGATGGACTGATTTCAGAGTATGAATTTGAGCAAAAGCGACGACTGCTGCTGGATCGGATTGTTTAAAGGAAAATGGAGATATTGATGCGGACTATACAATAATGGCACTGCCAAATTGGCTCCCCCCTTATCTACCCTCCGTGCAAAGGCTGCGTTCTCGACTGAATCCTCAGGCTCAGAAGTTACGGCTACGGTTGCTGAGTGACCCCTATTACCGTCTCCAATCCGCTGAAGAAATTGCGGTAGC
>CAXUIV010000470.1:1600-4371 GCA_964250875.1 uncultured bacterium | reverse complement strand
GGTGATGTTACCAGACACAACTGAAATAGCGCCAAACTCACCCATTGCTCTCGCGTTGGTCAAAATTACCCCGTAGAGCAAACCCCAACGAATATTAGGTACTGTGACGCGCCAGAAGATTTGCCAGTTACTGGCACCTAAGGTTTTAGCCGCTTCTTCCTGCTCGGTACCGGCATCTTCTAAGACCGGAATGACTTCACGGGCGACGAAGGGCATGGTGACAAATGCCGTCGCCAAGATCATGCCGGGTAAAGCAAAAACAATTTTAATATCTGCCGACTGTAGCAATGGTCCGAACCAGCCGTTGCGCCCATACAGCAACACGATCATCAAACCGGCAACAACAGGGGATACAGCAAAGGGCAGATCCAGAATGCTAATCACAAAGGCTCGACCGCGAAATTGATGCCGCGTAATTGCCCAAGCGGCACAAAGACCAAACACTGTGTTTAGCGGAACGACGATCAGGGCAATCAACAGGGTGAGCTGGACGGCGTGAGTAAAAGCAGGTTCTGTGAGGTTGGTTAAAAAAGGGCCGACTCCCTGTTTAAAAGCTTGAAAAAAGACGTTGACTGCTGGGATAAATAAAACCAAGGCGAGGTAGGCGATCGCAATGCCAATCAAAACTGGCTTAACCCAACGTCCCTCCTTTCGCGGTCGAGATGACTCAGTAGCCGCTACTTCAGGATGAAAGGATTGCCCTAGATTAAAGGTCATAGCGTCGCCCCCAAGCCTGTAATAAGTTAATTGCTAACAAAATCAACAGCGAAATTGCCAGCAACACGGTGCCAATCACTGTTGCGCCAGCATAGTCGTATTGCTCCAAGCGTTGAAAAATCAACACAGGCGCGATTAAATCCTTAAAAGGCACATTAGACGACACAATCACAACGGAACCGTACTCCCCCACAGCGCGAGAAAATCCCAGCGCTATGCCTGTAAGAATGGCTGGAGCCAAGGGCGGCAAAATCACCCGCCAGAACGTCTGCTGTTCTGATGCCCCCAAACTCCAAGCAGCTTCCTCAACCTGCCGATCCATTTCCTGCAACACCGGCTGCAACGTCCGCACGACAAAAGGTAGGGAGATAAAAAGCATTGCCACACCCACACCCAGTTGCGTAAAAGCAATCTTGATCCCCAAAGGAGCAACCAGTGAACCCAACCAACCGTTTTCGCTGTAGACCGTTGCCAAAGTCAGACCGGCAACAGAAGTGGGCAAAGCAAACGGCAAGTCAATGGCGGCATCAATGATTCGCTTAAAAGGAAAGTCATACCGCACTAAAACCCAAGCGATTAAAATGCCAAAAACCCCATTGATCGAGGTGGCAATCAATGCCGTGATAAAAGTGACACCATAGGCGGAGAGGGCGATGGAACTGGTAGCAATCTGCCAAAACTGCATCGGACTCTCCGTGCTGGCTTTAAGTAAGAGGGCTGCCATCGGCAGAAATAGCATAACGCTGAGATAGCCCAACGTTATGCGCCACGGCCAAGAAAGCCGATTCAGCTGACTCAGTGGTTGATTCCAACCACTCTTCAGTCGCGAAGAAGAATTAGTCATAAGGCGATAGAGTTTTGAATTTTGAATTTTGAATTTTGAGTTTTGAGTTAAATGCGCGACATAAAGATTCAACTCAAAACTCAGCACTCATAACTCATAACTACTTACCAATGCTGGCTTGAATTTTGTCGAAAATGCTGCCGTCATCGAAAAACTTCTTCTGAATCTCGCCCCAACCGCCCAAATCTTTAGCAGTAAAGAGGGTTTTGACCGGAGGATAGTCTTTAGCAACTTCTTTTGCCACAGTTGGGTCAACAGGTCGGAATCCAGTCTTAGCAAATTCTCGTTGGGCCTCTGGAGTGTACAGAAACTTAACAAACGCTTCTGCCACTTCACGAGTCTTGTGTTTATCGACGTTCTTATCCACAACAGCGACAGGGTTGTCAATGGAGATGTTCACATCAGGCACGACGTAAGGCAGTTTTTGGCCATTTTTTTGCGCCAACAGCACTTCGTTTTCGTAGTTGATTAAGACATCACCTTGACCTTGCTTGAAGAACACATCGCTGGATTCACGCGAATCTTTGGGCAGCACAGGGACATTTTTGTACACCTTGGTGGTAAAGGTTTGGGCCTTCGCATCATCACCTCCGGTTTTAGCAACGGAACCCCATAGACCTAAGAAATTCCAGCGAGCGCCTCCAGAGGTTTTAGGATTAGCTGTAATCACCTTGACACCATCTTTTGCCAAGTCTGACCAATTTTTAATTCCTTTGGGATTGCCTTCACGGGTGACAAGAGCTGCCACAGACTTGGTAACAATCGCGTTGTTAGGAGCTTTTTGTTCCCAACCCGGCTGAATCAGTCCGGCTTTCTCAATTTTCTTGACGTCAAGGGCGAGAGCTAATGTCACAACGTCGGCTTCTAAGCCATCAATGACAGCACGAGCTTGGGAACCAGAACCGCCGTAGCTAGGGTTGATCGTAATGTCTTGATTGTGTTCCTGTTTCCACTTGGCTGTAAACTGAGGAACGATTTTGGCGTAAGCGGCTTGCGTTACTGCATAGGAGACCAGGGTCAGTTCCGCATTACCGTCTGTAGTTGAAGCTGCGGGGCTGGCACTACTACTAGCACTACTGCTGGGACTAGAAGCGGAGTCGTTACCATTCCCTCCTCCACAAGCAGCGATCGCCATGCTCAAACTTACGCCTACTATAAATAGAGACACAAACCTTCTAAGTGAACTAGGGTTGAGCCACCTGTTCAAAAG
>CAXUIV010000470.1:0-1500 GCA_964250875.1 uncultured bacterium | reverse complement strand
AACAGCTCGACCTTCTGACCTTGGGCCTGAAGTTGTCGGGCCATCTCAAAGGCTACCAGACCACCATTGCAGTAGCCTCCTAACAAATAAGGGCCTTCTGGCTGAAAAGCTTGCAGTGTTCTCAGGCGATCAGCAGCCATCGCCTCGATTGTAGGCGGTATCTGTTCGTCATCAACCCCATGAGCTTTCAGCACGTAGAAGGGTTGGTCCTTGCCTAGATAGCGCACCAAATCTAAACAATAGAAGCCACCTCCATGAAAAACTCCGTCTAAGAAGAAGAAAGGGCGTTTGCCGCTGCCGGACTGGAGTTCTACCAAAGGAGACTGGAAATTCTTTCTATCTTGCTGTGAGAGAACCTGCGCCAGATGTTCAACTGTAGCTTCGGTATACAGGGTAGACAGAGGCAGTTTTTGGCCGCAAACTTGTTCGATCTGGTACATCATGCGGACAGCAAGCAGCGAGTGTCCCCCCAATTCAAAAAAGTTGTCCTGGATCCCGATCGGTTGGATGTCTAGGAGTTCCTCCCAAATCTGGGTCAACTGATGTTCTAAGGGATCCCGAGGAGCCACAAAGCCTCTTGACAATTTCAAGCCTTCTTGAGCAGGCGGTGGAAGCGCTCTCCGATCAACCTTGCCGTTGGGCGTCAGCGGCAGGGCGTCCAGCAGCACGTAGGCGGCGGGCACCATGTATTCAGGTACCTTTTTCTTCAAGAAGCTGCGCAGGTCGCTGGCGGAGGGTGCAGGCTGTTTTGTGATTGCATAGGCTACAAGACGCTGCTCATTAGGCACATCCTCTCTGACTATGACTGTAGCCATTTGCACATGTGGGTGTTGGTTCAGCACCGCCTCAATTTCTCCCAGTTCAATGCGGAAGCCGCGTAGCTTCACCTGATGGTCGATTCGACCGAGGAACTCGATGTTACCGTCTGGCAGATATCGGGCTAGGTCCCCAGTCTTGTAGAGGCGTACTCCCGGCAGGTTGCTAAAGGGGTGGGGAATGAACTTCTCAGCAGTCAGATCCGGGCGGTTGAGATACCCTCGGGCCAGTGCCGCACCACCAATATACAGTTCGCCTGGAACTCCAATGGGCACAGGTTGCAGATGAGGGTTCAGGAGATAAATCTGGGTGTTGGCAATGGGAAAGCCAACGGGGACAAAGTGTTGACGATCGCGCTGGCATCTGCCGTAGAGGACACCGACGGCAGCTTCAGTTGGTCCGTAGGCATTGTGCAATTGAGCTGCCATGCGCTCAAAGAAACGCTCCTTGAGTTCGTTTGGCAGTGCTTCAGCACCACAAGTGACGTGCTTCAGGCAGGTACAGGTATCAAGTTCCTGTAGTAACATCTGCAGCAAAGAAGGTACGGCATGAAGGAACGAGATCTGCTGCTCGGCTATCAGCTTAACCAGGTAGGCACTGTCTTGATGTCCTCCTGGTTTGGCGACGACGACCCGCAATCCAGCTAATAAGGGCCAGAATAACTCCAAAACCGCAACGTCGAAG
>CAXUIV010000469.1:0-4375 GCA_964250875.1 uncultured bacterium | reverse complement strand
ATGTTGCCAAAAACATTGTGGCAGCTGGATTGGCAGACAAGTGTGAAGTGCAGTTAAGCTATGCGATCGGTGTAGCGCGACCAGTCAGCATTCTGGTAGAGACTTTTGGTACTGGCAGGGTTGACGATGACGTGTTGTTAAATTTGGTGAAGCAGCATTTTGAATTGCGTCCTGCTGGGATCATTCATGCATTCAATCTGCGATCGCTACCAGGTGAACGAGGAGGCCGATTCTATCAAGATGTGGCTGCCTATGGTCATTTCGGACGTACTGATTTAGACCTACCTTGGGAGCGGACTGATAAAGCTGTCCTGTTGCAGGAAGCCCTGAAACAGCCTCTCTCGGCTGCGGCGAGCTAGATGCTGTAGCTTATGTGTCCTACTTTTGTAGAGACGTTACATGTAACGTCTCTACAAAATCAATGGAATCATTTAGCTAAGCAGCTTTAGACGTGCCTCAGATCAGCATACTCTGCCAGCAAGTCATCAGATGTTAGAGTGTCACCTTCAGCCTGGGGAGTCCAAAGAACTTCAATGGCAAGAAGTTTATCGCCAGAGATGCTACCAATCAGACGTAGGGCCTGACGCAAGTCGTTGGAGTTGGTAATAGTCGGCATTTGCAGATTCCCTAGTGTCGCAGCTAATAGGGTGACGATGACGTATTCACCAGGACCCTCTGTAATGAGTTGCGTCGGGTTATCCACTGAGCCACCCTGCTCAGCTGCTGGCAAAGCGTCTTTAGGACTCGCTGCCTTCAGTTGGTTATTGACGTTAGAAAGAGTTTCTTCCGTAAATTTGCTTCGTTCTGCCAATGCCAGTCGATTGAATTGAGCTTCAGCTGATGCTAGTCGAGCTTGCTGAGAGGAACCGCCTGCATAGACCCAGTATTCAGGGTGACGCAGCAGAGCTAGGGAAGTCTCCTGCAACACTTCTGTTCGGCCTTCTGCTGAGTTGGTATCGGCAGTTTCAGCAATGCGATCAAGTTCAGCTTGTAAACCACGGGCATTAGCTAGCAAACCGACCTGTAGACGGGTAACAGTAACAGCAGGATTGTCGCTGTACTCTACTTCATCACCACCGCTACCGGCGCGACGGAAGCTTTGCACTAGGAAATTAGCGACTGCCAAGAAAATCAAGATTGTAAACAAGCCGCCAAATCCACCGCCAATACCAAAGAATGGGATGACGAAGGGGAAGCCAAAGCCACCACCGAATCCACCGCCTGGATAGGGATAGTATCCTCCTCCTGGTGGCGCGTATGTACGGCTAGGAGGTGCATAGCTGCGGCTGGGCGCTCTGAAGGAACCACCGCCGATCCGACCCCCACTGCGGGCTGCCAAGGCTCCGTCTGCATGACCAAGGGCTAGCATAACCACAAGGCCCAAGAGAAACAGGGACTTTAAAACGGGTTTGATAGTTGAAAGCAATTTTTTAGGCATAGTACGGTGTCTGAAAAACAATATCGGCTGTGATTTACCCTGGCTTGAGGATACTTTTTGTCTGGCGATATGCCTCCAGACGGCAGCCAATGAAATAGAAAAACGTAGAATGCAATGCGGTTGGGTCAACATCCACTCTTACAGGCTACCTCTATAATTTATCGCCTCTCATCCTTCTAAAGCAGCAAGTGCAGGAGGGATTACTGGGTAAGATACCCGTACCAGGGGGGTGGAGAGTTTTGAGTTTTCAGTTTTCAGTTTTGAGTTCTAAACACGAGGTACGGAGGGCTTACTTCTCCCCATCTCCCTCATCCGCCTCCGACTATGGTCACGACTTCCAGGCGATCGCCTTCCTCAATTTGAGTTTCAGACCAAAACTGGCGATGGAGAATCTCGCCGTTGTACTCTACTGCCACCAATCGGGGATTGAAACCTAGTTGCTGTAGCAAATCGGGTAAGCGGGATGGAGAGAAGCAGGTGCGGGTTTCACCGTTCACCTGGAGTGTAATTTGATCAAACATAAAGCTAAGCTGTGCCAGTTTTAGAGGCACGAAGAGTCTGAACACGGATGAACTGAGAAAGGAAGTACTGCGTCACCAGAGTAGGCTGTTCTGCTTCCATTAGCGCTCGCACCACTGCCACGCGCTCTGCCCCAGCTGATATGACATCGTTGACGTTGTTGACATCAATTCCCCCAATCGCAAACCACGGGACGGAGGCATGGGCAGCCGCGTAGCGGACGTAGTCTAAGCCAGCTGCTGCCTTGCCCACTTTAGTCGGTGTTTCATGAACTGGCCCCACACCGATGTAATCCGCTCCCTCCTGAATTGCGCTCTGTAATTCCTCAGAGTTGGTAGTGGAACGACCGATTAATCGTTGAGGACCAAGTAGCTGACGGGCAGTGGCAACGGGCATGTCCTCTTGTCCCAAATGTACCCCATCCGCATCTACAGCCAAAGCTAAATCCACTCGATCATTCACAATGAATAAAGCACCGTATTGATGGCAGATTTGGCAAAGTTTCTGGGCTTGCTGAAACCGTAGGCTATCGTCAGCCGTTTTATCTCGATACTGTACAAGCGTTAGTCCACCTTCAATAGCGGATTCTACAATGCTGAACAGCTCTTCGGAGGGAGAAGTGACGAGATATAGATGCGATCGCGCTAGCAGAGCGCGGCGCTGGTAGCCTATTAACCCACTTTCTAGAGTATAAACCCGGTAGCGCATCTGCTTGAACGCTCCACCCATATCTGGATGATAGAGCTTGCCGTACTCCTCCAGCACTCGCATTGCTTCTTCTACTCGGCAGAAGTTAGCCTGCAAAAGTGATTGGAGGCTAGCGCGTTGTTGTTCTTGGGGATGGGTGAGTTCAGTACCTGGGTCTCCAGGAGTATCGCGTGCCATTCTTAGTTCCGGGCTGTGCCAGCTAGCGACCTCTTGTCGCAGCTGCTTACATTCCCCAGTTAGTTGAGTACTATTAAGGCCAAAGCGACACCACTCTTCAACGATTCGCAAACCTTCACGAGCGCGGTCTAGGTTAGCATCCAGGATGCGGCGGACAACTGGCTGCACTTGCCCTCGTTGACTGTATGGACTGACCATCGCAATAAACCCATTAATCTTTCACAGTAACAGCCAGCTTCTTCCACTTCGCTGATGTAGGTAGCTTGTTGAGGCCATCACATCAGTAAAGCTTCTGTACTCTATCTTCCCACAACACTTGAACGATTGTTAAAACTCACATTTCCGTACCTAAAATAGAGATAGTGATGGTGCTGGTGGCCTACAACGCATATTTAGGGGTGTTCAAGTTTTTCTGTGATCGCAGCACAGTCAGCACTCCTCATCGATGCCAACAAATACAGAGCAAGTTAAACCCAGTGTCAACCAAGAACGATAATAGGGCCTCAGCTTCCGCGATCGCAGCCCATGCAGCAGCTACCGTTGCGTTAGCCCAGGCTAAGACCATTAAGAATAACAACCGTGAGATCGAGCGCCTGACTCAAAAGCTACAGGTACTGGCCAATAGCTTAGGCCAGAATCCCAATAAGTAAAAGAGGGCAGTGGGCAGGGTATAACTATACTTCTCACTCCCCGGTGTTCAACGGCGTTGGTATGACGATGCTATCTCCTGCTGTGGAGGGCCATCTGATCGTTAGAATGGTGCTGTCAGATTCAGCGGACCAGCAGTGAGGCACACCTGGAGGCCAGAGAGCGTAGTCACCGCCACAAGACAGCAGAACCTTTTGCTCTGGGAATTGCAGGCAGAAGCGCCCTTGGATCAGAATAGAGACTGTAGTTGCCTCAACGTTCATTGCCCACTCACGTCTACAGTCCCCTGCCGCGTGGACAGCCCATTTTAGCTCCACGGTTCTGGTTGAATGAGGGTCATCGGGTGGGGTGAAAAAGTGGCCCATGAACCAACCTCCACGACTCGCACCTTCAGAGGCGTTGCCGAAAACAACTTTAGGCGGCATCGGTTGTTTATCGTACATAAATAATTTTGCAACTTCGCGCCTTTGCGCCTAACGGCTAGCGCCTTCGCTACGCTAATGCGAGAGATCTTCATACTGTAACCCGGACAATAAACAGAGGATTGCCATTTTATTCTTGGGCACCAGATGCATAGAGCGATCGCGCCACCTTTTTATAGCCATTAAGCTCAGCAATCATCAAGGCGGTGTAGCCACCTTTATTTCTTAAATTCACATCCGCTCCAGCTGCAACCAAAAGCTCGACTGCTTCTGCCTGACCCCGGTAAGCTGCCCAGATCAAAGCTGTTGCCCCTTTCTCTAAGTCTTGCCGATTCACGTCTGATCCCTTGGCGAGCAGTTGCTGCATCACTCCGACGTAGCCTTGCTCTGCTGCTTTCATCAATGCAGTTTTTCCATCGTCGGCAGGAATGTTAACATCAGCGCCAGACAACAACACTCTGAC